>JANOKO010001487.1:0-2934 GCA_031419335.1 Planctomycetota bacterium | reverse complement strand
GCGAAAAGGGGAGCAAAAAATCATTGAGGTCACACCACAAAAGCGGGAGGAGATCAAGTTCACACCCCTTGGGGAATTCAACCTGCCGGTGGCGGGGAATTTTGCTTTTTTGACTCAAGAGCTTGAACTGCTCTCGAACATGCCTGTCTTCGTCCGGCCTGCTGCGAATCTGAATCTCCCGGCCCCTCCCGTAGGTGTCACCTTGGGCAACCCCCAACAACTCGATTCCCTGACCCAGGCGATCCGCAGCCTGGCTGAGCAGGTCGAGCGGCTGCAAAGTGCGGTGAATCGACTGGAAAAGCAGCAGCACACCGAAGACAAGGACCAGGAGACGAAGAATAATCGGGCCAAGGACGACAAGGAATGTAGCCAGCTTCCGCTCCGAGACCGTTTGACAACGCTGATCCGTTTATCGTAGTTCGCTGCTGGTCAAAGGCTCGAAACGACAACGGGGGCACAGCCGTGTGCCCCCGCTGTGTTTGGTGAGGTCATATTTCAGTTGATGCGATGGATCGTGCGGGATGATTGACGGTCTCTAAATCTTGAATTCACCCATCGCGTGTGATGAGGTTGTCTTTCCTGTTCAATACAATGACCCCCGCGAAGTCACTCACCAGGCGATGGGGTGGTCATTCGCAGTGGTCCCCGAGAGGACCGCATCCTTCTCCGCAGGTGATGACATGCTGGCTCCCGGAATATTGCGTTGCGTCGTCTGTCTGGCGGGTCTGTTGATCAGTGCTTCGCCGGGTTCCGCGGATGATACCGTCCTCTCCCGCATCGGCTTCGGTGCCTGTGCCAAACAGGACCAACCTCAGCCGATCTGGGAGGCCATCGTCGCCGCGAAGCCCGAGCTGTTTGTGATGATCGGTGACAACATCTATGGCGATACCCAGGACATGATGGTGCTGAAGGCCAAGTGGGATTTGCTGGGTCAACAGCCAGGGTATCAGAAGCTCAAGGCCACCTGCCCCGTCATTGCCACCTGGGACGATCACGACTACGGGGCAGATGATGCCGGAGTTGAGTATCCGAAGAAGCAAGAGTCACAGCAGATATTCCTCGACTTCTATGGCGTCCCGGCCAGCGATCCCCGGCGGAGCCGCGAAGGGATCTACGCCTCCGAGGTCCACGGACCGGTCGATAAACGGGTGCAAGTCATCCTGCTCGACACTCGCTACTTTCGCAGCCCGCTGGTCAAGACGGGCTACGTGAAGGGAGAAGTCGGTGAAGGCCGTCGCGGCATTTACGGCCCCAACACGGACCCGCAATCCACGATGCTCGGGGCCGCCCAATGGGACTGGCTCAAGGAGCAACTGCTCGTTCCCGCCGAGGTGCGGATCATCGCCTCCAGTATCCAAGCTGTGCCGTTGGAAAACGGGTGGGAGACATGGGGCAATTTCCCGCATGAGCGCGACCGACTATTCCAACTGATCCGCGAGACGAGGGCCAGTGGGGTGGTGCTGGTCTCCGGTGACCGTCATCTGGCCGAGATTTCGCGTCTCGATCCGGCGATCGCGGGATATCCGATCTTCGATGTCACCAGTTCCAGCCTCAACGCTCCCAGCGGTAACAAGACCAAGGCGGGCATTCGCTTTGCCAACGAAATCAACCGCTACCGCGTCGGCCTGACCTACTTCGACACCAACTCCGGGATGATCCAGATCGACTGGTCCCCAGCCGACCCGTTGCTTCGGCTGCAGATTTGCGATGAGCAGGGCGGCGTAGTGCTGCAACAGCGCGTCAAGCTGAGTGAGTTGCAGGCCGCGAAGTAGTTCATCAAATCGGCGAGCGCCCCGAGTGAATCGGGGTGTGCCTACGCGCTGCTCGGTCCGTGCTGAAAGCCTGCTCTGATACCCCACGCGGCGCTGAATGATACGCTTCGGCGAGCGGGGCGGCGTCAGCACCTTGGTTCTGAGGCGAATCCCAGATGCACCATCCGGCTTACGTCGGACGCTCGCCGGAATGTCTCATTCTGCCCTGCGTCAAGTCAAACCACACGCTCGTACGGCATTCCAACCGGCGTTCTTGGTATCAGCGTGCGGAATTCCCTCTCCATTACGGTTTGGGCGAGTAATCGACCGTCTTTAAGTACACCGCCTGCGGGGGGACTGCCAGAATCTTCCCGTTGGCTTCGGTCTGTTTGGCGACGGCCTGCCACTCCGGGTCGCTGATGAACGCGCCCCAGGAGGCTTTCGCGGCATCTCGGTTGGCATGCTCCAGCACATAGTACAAGTGCGTCTTGGATTGGGGTTCGTCGGTCGGGGACCAGTAGCCGATGGACCGCATCCCATGCTTGTTGAAGAGCTTCTCGGTGTGCTCACGGAACCGTGAGTGCATGTCTCCCAGCTTGCCGTCGGCGGCTGTGTAGATACGGAGTTCGTAGGTTTTGTCGGGGCGAGCCAACTCGGTGGCTGGGGAGTAATCGGTCTCGGTCATGTAGATCGCTTGCGGAGCCTTGGCCAGGATTTTCCCGTGCTTTTCTTCACTGGCCTTGGCGACCGCTCTCCAGTCGGGGTCGGCCCGGAAATCGTCCCAGGACTTCTTGGCAGCATCGCGGCTGGCGTGTCGAATGATGTAGTACAGCGTATTCCCCGCCGTTGGTCCCTCGCTGGCTTCCCAGTAGGCGACATTCTTCATTCCGTGCTTCTCGAACAGCTGCATCGTGTGATTGCGAAAACGCTCATTCAGGGCCTCCAGCTTCCCCGTTTCACAGGTGTAGATCCGTAATTCCAGAATCCCTTCACCCGCGCGAGCTGTCCCGCAAAGCAGCGAAATGGCGGTTGCCATCACCATTCCGAGCCATCCCCATTGACGAAGCATGTGTCTCTCCAGACATTGTGTTTTGGGAGTTCCTCACGAACTTCAGCTTACTGTCCGCAGTTCTCAGGGCCAAGGCAGACCATATTCGGCGTGTGTGTGCATCTGGATTGTCGG
>JANOKO010001486.1:0-4281 GCA_031419335.1 Planctomycetota bacterium | reverse complement strand
ATGAGATGGATGCTAAGGATCGCAAGATCCTCAAAGATATGATTGCCAATTCCGGTGCAGAATTCGATGTCGAAATCACCGGCGATGGTCTGCGTGAGCCCGCCGAAGGCAAACTCTCGGTGCATACCAAATGGCTCGTCGTTGGTGATTTGGGTGATCCCGCCTCAGCCGTCAACGAACAAGAACGGCTCAACCGCATTCAGGCCGTGATCGCACAGCATAAGCTGCTGCAACAGGAAGCCCGTGAGCACGGGATTCGAATTGTGTCGATGAAGGATTTCCTGACCTACCTCGGCTGGAAGGCGGAATCACGGCTGTATATCCCTGGCAGCAACGCCAAGTTCACTCTGAAAGCCGGATCACACAGCACCGGGGTGAATGAGACCTCGGGTGATCGGACCTCCGCTGGCGCGACCTCGAAGGCGATCATGCTGAAGAAAAAGTAATCGACTTTGGAACCCTTCTCCGCCACGGGCATTCCGGCATGGACGAACGAGTGTGGGTTGGTCAGAAGGAGCATGCCCCGAACGGCTGGACTGTCTACAGTTCGATCGGGGCCTGCCTCGCATTATCAGTCGGTCCAGAGCAGATCGTGATTGAGGATCGTGCAGCCATACTCCGCGAGGCTGATTTCCTACGGGTATACGAACATTGCCCGCTCTCTCGAATCCAGCGCTGTGTCGGCCCGTGGCGTGCGGGGATCGGACGCACCGATCCCACCTGGCCCACTGTGACGACTTATGGGACTGAATGGGCCAGTCCGAGCGATTTCGCTGCTCCATATCTCCCATTGACCTCCGGGTACGATGAATTGGCCCACCACAAGTTGGCCCATCACGCCGGGTTCGTGGACCTCGCAGGGGTGACTGTGGCCGTGAGCCTCTCGGATCCCCAGCTGCGCGAGATGTGGATTGATGCCCTGACTTCCGAGGGGGCCAAATTGGCCCCCTCAGAGGAAGCAGAAGTTCTGATGATGGATTGCCCGTCCGACCTCAGACTCCGTCTGACGGCAGGGCCTCCTCGGCGGTTGATTGTCTCGCTATTCCCCGATCCGTGGAACGCCGCATCCACTACGCCCCCAGAGATTGTGGCCTCAGTCTTGGATTCGCCGTGGAGTGTCATGTCGCACATCTCGCAGCGGCTGAAGCGGGGCGACTGTGAAGTTGACTAAGGCCAAGCTAGGGGTCATCGCAGCCATCGCGCTGGGTCTCTGGTTCATATCGCGCCCTGCGAAAGTGTTTCAGCATCCCGAACGAGAAGCCCGAGACGTATGGCAGAAGCAACTGCTGGAGGTTCGAGAGGGACGCTCAACGGCCATCGTGATGCCCGATCTATCGCTGCATGCGGCTCACCTGCCGGACCTCGCTGCCGTCACTGAACAGGTCACAGAACTGAACCTTTCCGGTGATCAACTCGGTCCACAGATCATCGCGATTACGGCGTGTTCGCACCTACGCATCCTGCACCTGCGGACCGAGATCGGCGATGCGGAGATCGCGGCACTGGCCCAACTCCGCGAATTGGAGGTTCTCGACCTCCCGTTGGCGAAAGGCGTAACCGATGTGGGCCTCCAGTCACTAGAGGGCCACCCCATGCTCAAATTAGTGCGTCTCCGCGCCCCTCGAGTGAGCGATGTGGGGCTGGCGTCTTTCGCCCGGATGCCCGCCCTTCGCTGGTTGCACTTAATGGAAGTGCCACTGACCGACACGGGGTTGGCGGTCTTTCAAGCGATGCCGAACTTGGAATCGCTCTACCTCGATGGGGATCTGGCTACAGAGGAGGGGCTGACCGGGTTGGTACTCGCCCGCCCGGATCTGCACTTTCATCGGGACCAACTGCATCTGGATGCGGACCCTCGCAATCTTGATGGACACCACGATTGAACGGACCCACACCGTGCCTGTCGTGGCCTCAGCCTCCGAGTCTGATCTCATACGATTGCTCACATGTTCGACTTTCGATCGGTTCTCCGTGGTCGTCACCCCACTTTCGTTAGGATATGGTCGCCACCGACTCACTCCCCACGTTGTCTCTGCCAATGCCTGACGAATCGATCGAATCAGAATCGCTACTCGACGAAGGCGATGCCCCTGCACTGTCGGCGAGCGAGCCGGTCTCCGTCACCGTCGAGGCCCGCGCCCACGGCTGGCGGGTGGACCACTACCTCGCCCGACTGTATCCCAACTACAGCCGCGAACTGTTTCAAAAGGCGATCGAGCAATCCTCGGTCCAGCTCAACGGCCTCCCCGTCAAAGCCTCCAAGAGGCTGCGGGTTAATGACCGGCTTTCGGTCCAGCTCCCCGAGCTGCCCGACAACACGCTCCAGCCGGAAGACCTGCCGATCGAGATCGTCTTCGAGGACGATTCGCTGGCCATCATCAACAAGCCCGCCAACATGGTCACGCACCCCGGCAAGGGGAATTTCAAGGGCACTCTCGCCGCAGCTGTGCAGTTTCACTTCGACAAGCTCAGCTCTGTCGCGGGCCAGCTCAGGCCAGGGATCGTGCATCGCCTCGACCGCGACACCACCGGCGTCATCGTCATCGCCAAAGACAACTCCGTTCACAGCCGGTTGAGTTCGCAGTTCGAGCAGCGCGAGGTCAAGAAGGAGTACCGAGCCCTTGTGCGCGGGACGCTCTTACGCGATTCCGACTACATCCGCACCTGGGTCAAGGTCCACCCGAAGAGCCACGAGAAGATGCTCGTCTGTGACGAGGGCGAACATGGAGCTCGCGAAGCGGTCACGTTCTACCAGGTGTTGGAGCGGTTTCGCGGCTTCACGTATGTGCAACTCCTCCCTGAGACCGGTCGCACACATCAACTGCGGGTCCACATGCTGCACCTCAAGTGTCCGATCATCGCGGACCGGTTGTATGCCGGGCATGAGCAGGTGACGCGCGGGGAGCTAGCGGCTCCGGAGACAATCGCAGGCGGAGATGATACGCTGATCTCCCGGCAAGCGCTGCATGCCTACCGGATTCAGATTCGGCATCCGGTCACCGACCGATCACTGGTGTTTGAGGCCGAACTTCCCGACGACATGCAACGCACCCTGGATGCCTTGCGAACCTATCGAAAGCTGAGCGGATGAAACTGGCGAAAGTGCGATTGGCGGACGGCAAGGTCCGTGTGGCGATGGTCGAAGACACCGGCGTGCAACTGCTCGACATGGAGCAGGTGAGCGGGATTCGGCTGTTGTCGGACATCTTGCATGCGCCCGATCCGGTCGGATTGGCGAAGTTCCTGGTTGATCCGAAGGCCGGTCCGATCAAGGTGGGTGAGGTGGTGTTCCTGGCCCCCATCGACCGACAAGAGGTGTGGGCTGCGGGTGTGACCTATAAACGGAGCCAGGTCGCCCGCATGGAGGAATCGGAAGCCGGAGCCAGCCACTACGATAAGGTCTACACCGCCCCGCGACCCGAAATCTTTCTGAAGGCCACGCCACACCGCGTCTCTGGTCCCGGCGAACCAGTCCGCGTGCGTGCGGACAGCAACTGGTCGGTCCCCGAGCCGGAATTCACTCTCGTGCTGAACCCGGCGATGCAGATCGTGGGCTACACGATCGGCAACGACATGTCGGCCCGCGACATTGAGGGCGAAAACCCGCTGTATCTCCCGCAGGCGAAGGTCTACAACCAGTGCTGCGGTTTGGGGCCGTGTATTTTGCTGGCGGATGGGACGCTGCATAAGGACGCAGTGGCCATTGATATCGTGATCCATCGCAACAAGGCCGAGGTGTTCAAGGGCTCGACCTCGCTGGGCCAGATGAAACGCGAACTGCAGGAGCTGGCGGAGTGGCTCGGCAAAGAGAACGATTTCCCCGCCGGAGCATTTTTGCTGACCGGCACCGGGGTCGTGCCTCCCGACAACTTCACGTTAGAAAACAGTGATGTCGTGTCGATCACGATCACTGGTATCGGGACACTGGTCAATCCCGTGGCCAAGGCGTGAGAACCGGCAACAGTTCCGGTTGTATCGTTTTTATCGAACAGGAGTGCTGGATTCTCTTCCTGAGAGGAGAGACCTGCACACTGGGTCGTTCTGTGCGACCTAACCTTGGGTATTCACTAGGGTCACTCCTCGACGATTGGATGTCTGGATGTCTTCTGAAAACCGACGAACTGATCTGCGCGCCCAATTGCGTACGATCGTGAATGTCTACACCGCCGAATCCCGAAAGGCGACCCCCCCGCAGTTCGTGCGGGCTTGGTCCGAGGACGTGTCGGCCCTCGGAGCTAAGCTCACGTCGATGGAGCCGATTGTGGGCGACCGGGTCTGGCT
>JANOKO010001485.1:0-3712 GCA_031419335.1 Planctomycetota bacterium | reverse complement strand
AACGTGTCGATGCCTTGGAGAAACAACTGGCGGGGATCAACGGCCAGCAAGAGGCCGCGTAGCGTCCATTGTCTCAATTCATCCGTTGGCCTGCCCTCGATTCAACCGGGGGTGTTGGCCCTGTCCCTTCATCTCTCAACCCTTGATTCCATCTCCCACCATTCCGATTCGGCCACACCAGAGCGAGCGCATCGGTTTGCTCGCAGGCTGGGGACGTTTCCCCATTGTTTTTGCCGAGGAAGCCCGCAAGCAGGGATACTCGGTCTATTGCAGTGCCATCGCGGGTATGGCCGACGACGACATGCCGCAGTATTGCGACAAGGTGCAATTCACTCCGCTCGCACGCCTGGGGTCGGCCATCCGCTTTTTCCGCAAGCACCGCGTCAACCGCGTCGTCATGGCGGGCAAAGTCCACAAGCAAGTCCTCTTCTCGCCATGGAGATTCTTGCGTCTCCTGCCCGACATGCGCACCATCCACATGTGGCTGCGCTATGCCACCAACAAAGCCGACGACACCCTCTTATTGGCCGTCATCCGCGAATTCGAACGCGATGGCATCCAGTTTGAATCCGCACTGACCTTTTGTCCGGAGTTGCTCGTGAAACACGGATTCCTTACCAAACGTCAGCCGACGACCTCCCAATGGAAAGACATCCGCTTCGGCTGGGATCTCGCGAAGGAGATGGGCCGCCTGGACATTGGCCAAACGGTGATCATCCAAGACACCGCTGTGATCGCCGTCGAGGCGATTGAGGGCACCGACCAGTGCATCCAACGCGCCGGGACACTCTGCAAACGCGGTAATCTCGTGGTCATCAAGGTCGCCAAACCTCATCAGGACATGAGGTTCGATGTCCCCACCGTCGGTGTTCAAACCCTGCAAACTATGCAGGCCGCCGGAGCCCGAGTGCTGGCCATCGAAAGCGGCATGACCATCCTGCTCGACGAGCCCGAAGTCCTCGCCCTGGCTGAACGATTGGGCATCGCCATCGTGTCGCTCAAGTCCGAAGAAGTCCAGCTGCGCGTGGCATCGTAATCTGTTATCGGTCGCGCTTGAGGACATACGAAAACGCCCCCAACAGCGACCCGGTGGGCACCTGATGGCACTGGAGGCACGACTGGCTGGCACGCAAGGCTCCCAGCATCTGAATGCGGGTGGGCATGTCATCAATCACCAGATCCTGATCACGCTCCAAAGGGGGTAACGCGGCCCTCTCAAACGAACTCAATTCACGGGTCTGGACATCCGCCAGGTCATTGAGGTCCGGCAGATTTTCTGAGACATAGACACGCGGCAGTTTGTGCTTCAGCAGGCTGACCAGTTGCAACTGAGAGATCGCCCAGTTTCGGGTTTGCCCCTTGGCAAGTTGTCTTGTCCAGGGCATTTTCGACACGTGGTGGGCTTGAAAGCCCACCGAATGCTCGCGGTCGGTCACGTATCCCCATTGCTCGACGTGCAAGAACAGCTCACTCGCTGAATTGTGAATGTTTCGGCCTTCCGTGACTGATTCAGGGGAAGCGGACGTAGCGTGTGGGAAGCCTCCCCGTTGCTCGCGCTCTCGATCCGCCAGATACGACTCCTCGTGGCTCGGTGACGCTGGCATCGGAACGGGTTCCGGGTCTGGCAGATCCAGCATTCGCAAGGTGGTTGGTTTGGTGCGTTCAAATCCGAAACCAGATGACGCAATAAAGTCGCGGTAACTCTCGTCGTGGAGAAGTTTGAGCCGGATCTCGCGGCTTCTGGGGCGCATATATTGAACCCCCTGTTCGAACTCCACCATATGCTTCACGATGTCCGGGGTCAGTGACACGGCTTCGACGGCTTGTGGATGATCTGCCTCGTAGGCCAATCTCGGAGTCAGTGACTCCATCGGAAACCGCGAGCGCAGTCGGTCAATCCTCGCGACCTCATCCCACCGATCCCGCGTCACTCCACCAATGACTAACAGCATTGGCAATCCACAAATCATCAACGTGGCCCGGGCCGAAGCTTTGAACCACAGGCACAGTAGCAGCAAGGGCAGCAAGACCAATCCCAAATAGCGGAACCACGGATACGGGATCAGGACCGGCAGCAGCAGCAGGAGGATCAGGCTCAGTCCCACGGCCACGACCCGTGTCGGTCGGAACATTCCCAACCCGATGATCACAGCAGAGACCGCGAGCGCCAGACCAAGATGTGGAAGCAGTACGGTGGGCATGGGGCGATCCTCAGTCGGGGACTCATGACAGAATACGATTCGACTCCCTCCAAACGCGGAGCGAAATCCAGAAACTTTGCAGAACCGATCAAGAATACGTGGTCGCAGAAGTCAATCAACCTCGCCTGGAATGCCTCTCTCACGGGGCACAAGCTTTTGTCGCCCGTCAGCTACCGTCGCTCGCGTAAGTACCGGCTCACTTCATTGAGTTCTAACCGTTCGGCGTCTGTCAGACTTTCCTGGCCGTGTTCGTGGATTTTAGCCAACAACTCATCCAACCGTACTTGCATTTGGATTTCGGTCCGCCGGACCTCGGGCGAGCGGACGTGCTCGGGGGCACGCACCACACGCAACTTCGGTCGGCGAGCCAGAGGATTACGAGCGATGATGCGATCCAGTAATGGCTCCAACTGCCAATGGCGTCTGGCATACAGGTATCCGAACAGCAAACCGCCAACATGGGCCGAGTGGGCGGTGCTCGAGGGGGGGCTGCCTCCCAGTTCCAAGAGCATGGGATACACATCCATGATCGCAGTCATAATCGCCAGCCAAATCGCTTTGACAGGGATCACGTAGAAAAAGTACCAGCGATCCTCGGGCCAGCGCAGTGCATAGCTCACCATCACCGCTGACACGGCTCCGGAGGCCCCAATCGCTGGACGAGTATCCCCCATCACCCAACCCCAGGCCAGAAATGCGATCCCCGAGAGAACTCCCGACACCAGATAAAAACACAGAAACTCTCGTTCACTATACACATCCAGCAGTTTGCGTCCCGTCAGAAACAACAGATACATGTTGAACGCGAGATGCCAAATGTTCTCCCGCGCGTGGAGGAAGTCGTACGTCGTCAATCGCCAGAGTTGCCCACTCGTGATCACTTTCCTGTCTAACGCGAACCAATCGTCAATGATTGATACGCGATCTTGCAGATACATTTCTGCCACTTCCACCGGCAGGTCGGTGGGCAGGTCCGCCCGATCGACAGGCCGGGTCCACACACACTGCACCACGAACACCGCGATGTTGACTGTGATGATCCAGCCAATGATCGACATCCGACTCGGGGGGGCCAAGTAGGAGCGGTCATCGGTCCGGGCGTAGTCGCGGTTTTCGAAGCCCATGGGTGAGGATCGTTGAGGGTTGAGGGTTGAGGGTTGAGGATTACCCAACTCTAATCACGATTTCTGCTCAACGTTTCTACAGCGAATGTGAGCCACGAGAAAAGGGATGTTTAGCCACGGATGAACACAGATTAACACGGATGAAGAGGGGCAGTCATCTGTGTTTATCCGTGTTCATCTGTGGCTCTATTTCTGGTCAGGAGTGTTCATTGCGGTAAGCGTGGATCGAAAGGGAGACACTGCTCATCATTCGATCCACCATCTTCTCTGTCCCTCAACGCTCATCGCTCAACGTTCCTATGGCAGCGCGACCTGTTCCGGCGACATCAGGTACTTGACGAGATCCGTCACTTGCTCTTCCTTGAGCAGATCGAGTTGCCCTTCCGG
>JANOKO010001484.1:0-1048 GCA_031419335.1 Planctomycetota bacterium | reverse complement strand
GCCGGGGGAGAAGCAGAGCGAGATCGGGCCGTTGGCGGCGGTGATCTGGTCGGCCCAGTCGGCTTTGCCGAAGGCGATGACCTTCATCACCTTGTTGTATTGCCGCACCTTGAGCGACAGGTGCCGCTCGCCGCCGCCGATTTTCTTGGGCGGCTCGACGAGTTCGCAACGAGTGGCCGCGAAGATCGGTTTGCGATGCTCACTGCCGAACGGGCCGAGACCATCGAGTTCCCTCACAGCGGTGAAGGTGAGGTCGTTGAGGACCACTTCGGCATCGATTCGCAGTTCGGCACCGGCGTCGGCCTCGGTCTTGACGGTGGCGATCCGCTGCACGAAGTCCTCGCGGAAGGCGTCGATCTTGTCCATCTGCACCCGCAGTCCAGCTGCGGCTTTGTGCCCGCCATAGGTGACGAGGTGTTCGGCACAATCGGTGAGCGACGAGTGCAGGTCGATGCCGTTGTAGGTGCGGGCGGAGCCTTGGCCGAGGCGTTCGGCCTCGTTGAGGGCGATCATGATCGCCGGGCGTTCGTAGGCTTCGGCGATACGGCTGGCCAGGATGCCGATCACGCCCGGATGCCACTCGGAATGAGCGAGGACGAGGGCGGCGTGGTCGTTCCACTCCGGGTGGTCCTCGACCATCTGCTTGGCCTCCTTCATCATCTTCCGCTCGACCGTCTTGCGGTTCTCGTTGAGCTGATTGAGGTAGTCGGCGAGTTGGGCCGCTCGCTGGCGGTTGCTGGTGGTGAGCAGCTCGACAGCCAGCCGGGCTTGTCCCAGGCGACCGGCGGCGTTGATGCGCGGGGCGATGCCGAAGCCGATGTCCTCGGCGGTGATCTGCTTCTTGCCGTCCAGGCCGCACACCTTGAGCATCATCTCGATGCCCGGGCTGATGCGGTCGGGGTTGGACTTCTCCTTGGCCTTATCGTTGTGGACGAGGGTACTCAATCCGTACCGCACGATGATGCGGTTTTCGCCCACGAGAGGGACCACATCCGCGACCGTGCCGATCGCCGCTAGACCGACAGCTCCCTTGAGGAACTCGCGCATC
>JANOKO010001483.1:0-2752 GCA_031419335.1 Planctomycetota bacterium | reverse complement strand
CATCGCCTGTTGGTAGCCAGTCAGCAATTCGATCTGGTGGGGGAGTGTGATTGATGTCAGGGTGTCGAGAAAACCATTGAGCGCCTCGGCAGTACGCTGGGCTGTCGGATCGGGGAGGTCTTTCACCGCCTGATAAAGGTTTTCTAATGCCTTTCCGACCTCCTCGGGCTGAATGGGTGGCATTTCACTCGGGAGAGGTGGCACATTCGACAACAGATCGTGCATCTGGATGAGATAGACTTGTGTCTCTGACGCCGGATACTTCGGCATTAACGACGCGAGTTCTTCGACCCGGCCCACCGTGGGTAGTGCCAGAAACTGTTCGCGGAGTTGGCGGACCTTTTCGGGACTGTCCGCCACCGTCACCGCGTACAGCAGCGAGCCCTCTGACTGCTCGAACACTCGATGTTGAAGTTCTACCGAAGCGACGCCGCGGGCCTGCAAGTTGAGCAGGTTCATGTCGTACTTGACCCGCGAGACGTAGTGGCCGTCCTGCTGGCCGATCCCCATCGCCGTCAGCACGATAAAGCCGATCAATGTCAGCACCACAATCGCACCCGGAAACCGGTTGGTAACGAACCGCAGCGGTGTCCCGGCAATGGCCCGAGGCAGTTTGGCCTCGGACGCATGGCGGTCCGTCAAGCA
Organism: Planctomycetota bacterium; assembly: GCA_031419335.1. Lineage (GTDB taxonomy): Bacteria > Planctomycetota > Planctomycetia > Planctomycetales > Planctomycetaceae > TH-plancto1. The sequence continues at coordinate 2,107 of JANOKO010001483.1, read as the reverse complement.
AATCAGCGGAGGCAACACCACAAACGCAGCCAGGGCACACAGCAGCACCCCGCCCCCCGCGATGATCCCGAGTTCAGAGACTCCCAGGAAACTGGTGACTCCAGCGCAGAAAAAAGCGAGCGAGGTGGACAGCGCACAGGTGACGATACCTGCCCCCGTCGTCAGTGAGGTCTTCAGCAAGGCGGGCTCCAACCCCATCCCCGCATGCCGATACTCCAGATATCGCTCCAGAAAGTGAATCCCAAAATCGATCCCGATGCCAATCAGAATCGTCGCGAAGGAAACCGACAGGATATTCAAATGCCCGATGGCAACAGTGATAAACCCCAGGGACCAGCACATCCCGACCACCAGCATGATTTGTGAGATCAACGGATGGCGGAGACTCCGAAATCCGAGGACCATCAGCAACGCGACGCCCACGAACGAAATGACGGAGGCCAGTAGCATATCCTCCTGAGACTTGGCCATCTCATCGGCTTCCAGGACGGGGATACCGGTTAGTCCGAGTGTGACCTCGGGATGGTCGAGCTGGCTCTCCTGGATGATCTCCCGCAGCCGTTTGAGAGAAGGTGACCCGCCGGAGAAATCCTCCCCACTACGGTTCGGAATCGCCAGCAAGAAACCCATCGTCTCCCGGTCATTGAGGTTGTAATGCACCGTCATCTGCGCCAGATCGCTGCCCGCCTCAGCAGGGATGGCCTCGGGCCAGGGGGATTGAAACGCCAGGGGATCCTGAAGAAATCCGGAAAGGCTTTCGGCCAGGAGGACCGCTTGGACCAAATCGGACTGCACCGCACGCCGATCTTTCCGTGTCAGAGCATCCCCCAAGTGATGCGACAACCGTTCCCCATATCCGGAGAGACTCACCAGATCCCAGCGTCCCGATTGCAGGATCGGAGCATAGTTCCGCAGGTGGTTTACGGCATCCGCCAGTAGTGGCGGAGGAAGAAACTGCAACCCCTTGGCTCGCAGTACGCTGGGATCAAATTTCCACTGCACGCGAGAGAAGCTGTCGGGCTCGCTCTCTAATCGAGTCCCCATGTCATCGAGCGCTGCGCGAATGGCGTCAGGATTCGTGGACTCCACGACGACAATAGCATCCGACGATTCGCCAAACTCTTCCGCGTATTTGATCCAGCGTTGTTGGAAATCCGCACGCTGATCGATCAAATCCGAGCGGTCCGTCTTAAATTGCAGTCGTGCCATCGATCCGGCGACACACACGACACACGACACAGCCACCCAGGTCAACGTCACCCTGGGACGCGCGATCACCCGCGCAGTCAACCATGCCAACACTCGGGGAAGCAGGCCGCGTGTTTCGAGTGCGTCTGACGACATGTTCCGAGCGAATCCGGTATGGCGGGGAAATGAGACGACAAACACGCCAGCGAAACAATCGCAAGCACCCCACCGGGTGCGGGATGACTCTTGATCCATCAGCCACGCGATTGTCAGTCATCGACTCCGGGTGGCCAAGAGCAATTCACCACCCGGTGCAACACCCCAGGGCCGCTGGCGTAAATTGCCGGTCGGGTCGCGTCATTTCAATTCCAACAGCCTGTTCCGCAGGTTCGTCTCAAACTCATCACCTTGTTCCGCATAAGGACGGGTTCGCAGATACCACTCGCCCCAGAGACGCAGTGCCTGCCGCCGCCAGGATTCGATGGCAGCCGACTTCTGATCCGGCCCCGCGTCCGCTGAAAGTTCATCCAGGGGATTGTCAGGGAGATTGAAGGCTTTGGGCTTCCGAGCAGTCCAACACAGAGCTTTGTGTGATTCGATCATCACTTCCTGGTTGGGATCGCTCAATCCGAGTACGGCAAACCGTCCCAACGACAAATCTCCGGTCCGACCGATGGCCCAAATGGCAGTACGTCGAATCTCCGGATCGGGATGCACAGCCAACTTCAGCAACATGTCCTTCTGCCCGATCAGAGACTTCTTGTCACCCAATTGAATCTGTTGCACCAGTTCCGTCTGAGTCTCTTCTAAGTTGAGTTTGTCGGGATCCTGGAGTGAGGCAAGCAGATCGTCCAGCGAAGACTTCTCCTTTTTCTTACGGACGTTTCCGTTCGCGTCGACATCCTTCAAATTATCAGGC
>JANOKO010001482.1:0-1125 GCA_031419335.1 Planctomycetota bacterium | reverse complement strand
CGGGCCGAACCATCGATTTCGGAGAAATCGACGACTTTCCAGTCGCCCGGCGAATGGCAAGCGATTCCCCGGACTCGCTGCACCGTCTCTTCCGAACGCAGTGATGCAACAACACACTCGTCCCTCATTCCCCCTCAGGTGACTCATGCCCCGCTTCGGTCTCCTCCCCGCTCTCCTGCTGAGCCTCCTGTGGACCTCCACTCCCGCCCAAGCCGAGAAGCTCTCCCTCCCCCGCAGCACCCCCGAATCCCAGGGGGTCTCCTCCACCCAGATTCGCACATTCGTTGAAGCGGTCGACCAGAAGGTCAACACGCTGCATAGTTTCATGCTCGTGCGACACGGGCAGGTCGTCGCCGAAGGATGGTGGAAGCCCGAGTCTGCCGAGAAGCCGCATGTATTGTGGTCGCTGAGCAAGAGCTTTACGTCGACAGCCGTCGGCATGGCGGTGGCCGAGGGGAAGTTCAGTATTGATGACCCCGTACTCAAGTTCTTCCCCGAGGACGCCCCGGCGGCACCGTCCGATAAGCTGAAGGCGATGCGGGTCCGCGACCTGCTCACAATGTCGACAGGGCACCAAGATGAAGCGAAGGTCAAGGAGATCACCGACCAGACGTGGGTCAAGACGTTCCTGAATCACCCCGTGCCGCACAAGCCAGGGGCGCACTTTCAGTACAACACCCCGGCGACATTCATGCTGTCGGCCATCGTCCAGAAGACGACCGGCCAGACCGTGGTGGAGTACCTGAAGCCCCGCCTGTTTGATCCCCTCGGCATCGAGAACCCGCAGTGGGACGCCAATCCCGAGGGGATCTCCATCGGCGGGTACGGCCTGCATGTCCGGACCGAAGACATCGCCAAGTTTGGCCAGTTGTACCTCCAGAAGGGGCAGTGGAACGGGAAGCAACTGCTCACGCCGGAATGGATCGCGCTGGCCACCTCGAAGCAGGTCTCCAACGGTAGCGACCCGGTCAAGGACTGGGACCAGGGGTACGGGTTTCAATTCTGGCGCTGCCGCCACAACGGCTTCCGGGGTGACGGCAAGGACGGCCAGTTTTGCATCGTCCTCCCGGACCAGGACGCCGTGATCGCCATCACCGCCCACACCGGCGACATGCAGAGCGAACT
>JANOKO010001481.1:0-2072 GCA_031419335.1 Planctomycetota bacterium | reverse complement strand
GTACGCGTGGTCGATGCGTTCTCCGTTGCCATCGATACGCATCCCGCTGAAGCAACCCGATCCCGACCTCGTGCTGAACATTGCTACGGTCTTTGACGAAGCGTATTCGCGAGGCCGCTACCACCGCTCATTGGCCTACACCCAACCCCCACGCGTACCTGTGGACGAGGAGGATTGCTCGTGGGTGGCGAAACAGGCCGCCAGCGGGCCAACATAAGTCCCCCCATGTCAGGGTGACTCAAACCATTGGAAACCATCATCGTCGAGGCGATCCTCCTGGCCCATGTCTTCCGTGCTCCAAGCTATCAGCGTTTCGATCATCATTCCGGTCCTCCACGAGGAGGCCCGGATCGCAGACTGTATTGATCGAGCGCGGGCACTTGGTGAAGTCGAGGTCATCGTCGCTGACGGCGGGAGTTCGGACCGCACCCGTGAACTCGCCTCGGGGGCAGACCAAGTTCTCCAGTCCGCACGCGGTCGAGCCATCCAAATGAACGCCGGAGCCGCTGCAGCCTCCGGGGAGGTACTCCTGTTCCTGCACGCCGACTGCTGGCTGGAAACCGCAGGCCTCCAAGAAATATTCACGACACTCAAGCACCAACCGGATATTGTCGGGGGCGGATTTCGCCAGATCCTCGATCACACGGGCTGGGTCTACCGCTGGCTGGAGTCGGGGAACGCCACCCGCATTCGCTGGCCAGGCTGGATTTATGGGGACCAGGGACTGTTTGTGCGCAGATCGGTGTTTGAGTCCTTGGGAGGCTTTCCAGCGCTGCCCATCATGGAGGATCTCTATCTCAGCAAAAGGCTGCGAAGAGTTGGACGCCTGGCGCTACTCGGCCCCCATCTCCACGTCAGCACTCGCCGCTGGGAGCAAACTGGCCCAATCCGGCAGACCCTCCGCAACTGGCAATGGATTCTGTCAGCACACCTTGGAACACCGCTGGACGAACTGGCGAGGCGGTATCGCGACGTACGTTAAGAGTCCATCCCGGCGACAATCTGGCGGATGCAGAACGCTCTCGAACGGACTGTTTGGACCGGCGGGATCGGTAACGGGTGTTCGGGCCAGACTTCACGGTTACAATTTCCGGCGACTGCCTGTTCTTTCGCCCTCCACCCCCCTGCCCCACCATGCCCGCCTCCATTCAGAAGATCGAAGCTGCCCTTGAGGCCCTGCGTCAGGGGAAATTGGTCATCGTCCTCGATGCCCAGGAGCGAGAGAATGAGGGCGACCTCATCGCTGCCGCCGAATCGATGACACCCGCAACGGTCGATTTCATGCTGCGGCAAGGAGCGGGCGTCCTCTGCGCCCCGCTGACCCAGGAGTACGCCCAGCGGCTCCAGTTGACGCCGATCGTTGATCCCGAATCGAACACCTCACCGCACCAGACCCCGTTTCTGATTCCGGTCGATCATCGGGACGCAGGCACAGGAGTGAGTGCCCACAGCCGAACAGCCACACTCCGCAGTCTCGCCCACCCGATGTCCAAGTCGTCCGATTTTGTACGTCCCGGACACATCAACCCATTGCTCGCTCGCGAAGGCGGCGTCCTCCGCCGAGCCGGACACACCGAGGCCACTGTCGACCTGATGAAGATGGCGGGACTGGCTCCCGTGGGCTGCCTGATCGAAATCTGCAGCCGTCGCAATTCGGGGATGGCCGACCTCGACGAGTTGGAGGAGATGTCCCGCGAGTTCGATATTCCGATCGTCTCGATTGCAGACATCATCCAATTCCGCCGAGTCCGAGAGCGACTGGTCCAGCGTGAGGTCGAGGTCGACATGCCGACCGGCGACTACGGCACCCCCAAGTTCATCGCCTACCGCGTCGAGCACGAAGAACAAGAGCCCCTGGCGATGGTCTGGGGCGACCTCTCCTCCGTCGAGGCTCCTCTGGTCCGCATGCACTCCTCGTGTTTTACCGGCGATATCCTCGGCTCTCTGCGTTGCGACTGCGGCGAGCAGTTGCACATGGCGATCCGGATGATCTGTGCTGAGGGGGCCGGGGCGGTGGTGTACCTTCCGCAAGAGGGACGCGGCATCGGGCTGGTCTCCAAGCTCAAGGCGTA
>JANOKO010001480.1:0-1052 GCA_031419335.1 Planctomycetota bacterium | reverse complement strand
CGGCGATCGCTTCGAGTAAAGCCTGGCTGACCTGCACTTGCCGAGTCAGCGGTTCCTGCATCAGAGGGACCAACGTGACCTTGTCATCTAGGCACGCCTGCTGCACATCCGGCTTGTGTGAGGCCACGATCAGCCGACTATCGCCCAGTATCTCTTTGACCGCTTTCAGGTCATACGGAATATCTGCCAACATCAGCACGGCCGACGCTCGCGACTCTTTCACGAGCGACACCGCTGCCGTCAGCAGTCCGATCAAAGTGGGGGGCAATGGGGTCCGCGCCATGTCTCCGGGGGCCAATCTAAGACAGAGTGTCAGCTGTGATTTGCAAAGTTCGAGGGGCCTCGAAGTTTACGCGGTGAGCGTTGCTCGTCAATTCGCTTAAGGAAATTGAGGTGTCGAGCCGCCGGGAACCAAGAAATCATAACCAGCCGGATGGCTCATTGACTCGACACTTGGGTGAGGGGCGGGCCTGCTCCAGTACCCCGCCCATGCTGGATGTTGGGGTTCGCCCTCCCGGCGCGGGCCTCGCCCGAGCCCCAAGACTTCACGTGGACAAGGCTCAGGCCCAGCCTTGTGCCTCGCTGCGTTTCTGGTCGCGGTCCCACAAGAGCGACACCACTTCCTGATTCGCATCCGGAAACCGCAGTGAGCAGAGTTCCCGCAGGTCCACCCATCGAAACGGAGGTGTCGGCGTCAAGTCGCTGTCCGGGTTTTCGATGGCGCTCAAATAGAAGCTGAGGTCGACCGTGGCGTGTGGGTACTCGAACCGTTGGTGATACAACGGCTGGGTGATGCGGATGGCGAGGTTCGTCTCCTCCATGCACTCCCGCACCGCGCAGGCCGCAGCTGTCTCGAAACCGATGCACTTGCCACCGGGGAATTCGTCGTAGCCCGCGAGGGGGCCGGTCGGGCCACGGACGCCGACGAGATAATTCCGGTCGTGCTCGACAACAGCGATGCCGACACGCACCAGCTTGGGGGGCATGGGATGCTCCTGCAGAGGGCGAACTGATAACAAGTGAGCTGAGTGGCGTAGGACGGCCTTTCCAGG
>JANOKO010001479.1:0-10596 GCA_031419335.1 Planctomycetota bacterium | reverse complement strand
TTCTGGATAAGCACTCCGATTTTGACCACGAAACACACGAAACACACGAAAAGTCAGAAGGACTCTGGCCCATTCACCAGGACTTCCAGCGGAACGAATGCTGACGGTTGCCGAACTCTCGACTGGCTTGTCAAGGAATCCTCTTCTTTTCGTGTATTTTGTGCCTTTCGTGGTTCGACTCGGGTGTGATGGGGCTGCGTTCCTAAACCAAACTCAGGTTCGTAGAACCAAGGGACTGAAGCGATTCATGTCAATGCCCTTTGCATTGTCTATGTCCGATGCGATGCCGCGCGTTCACGGCGAAAAGGAACGGGCAGGATTGCCTATCCTATGGGGGCCGGAGGGGCCAGCCAAAGGAGCCCGTCCTACACTCTGGTCTACTCGACCGTCTCCCAGAATTCTTCCTCACCCGATTTACTGGGCGGCTTGACTGGCTTTTTCGGCACGGGCTTGGTCGGGAGCGGGGTTTTCTTGGCGGTTCCTGTGGGCTTGCCACAGGCGGGGCACTGGCCGCGCACCAGCAGCTCACCGCATTTGTTGCACAGCGGCATCGGGCGTTCGGCCTGCTCCAAGACCCGGCCAGATGGTGTACTCGGCTTCTTGGGAGGTGACGCGGGCGGGGCCGAGGCGGGGCGGCCCTGGGAGGCTTGTGGGGGCTTTACAGGGGTCGGGGCCGGTGCCTTTGCCGCGGCTAGTGGCTTGGACACCGCTGCCGCCGGGGGAGCCGTCGGGCGACCCGACTTTGCCGGCGGGGCGGGCGGATTGGTTCCCTTCGGCATCGGCGATGGGAACCGGATCACGTCGGAAATCAACGGCGAGGCTTCCACAGCGGGGGTCGCCTTCTTGACCACGACCGGGGGAGCGGCAGGCTTGGTGGGGACTGCCATCCGCTGTGTCTTAGCGGTCGCGTTCTCATCAATGGAGTTTCCGGCAGGCGTCGTGTTGCGAGAAGGCTGGAAGACCGACGCTACCGGTTTTGGCTTTTCCTTGTCCTTCGAGCTGCGGACTTTGAGCGGCTGTCCGGGGGCGACTGGCTCGGGGGTATTCTTCGCGTCCGGGATGTCGGGCAGGGTCTGGCTGACCACGTTTTCGAGGCGTACGATCGAGACGCGAGCCTCCTTGCCGCTGGCGAGTTCGCGGGCGGTCACATGCACGCGGGCCTGCTCGTCGTAATTGATGGTCACTTCGATGGGAGTGTTCACCGGCAGGTTCGGTGGCAGATCCTCAACGATGCACGCCCCCAGCTCCACGAACGGATGATCGCCCGAAGTGCCGCTCTCCACGATGTGCAAGTGGACGCGGCGCTGATTGTTGTTGACCGTGCCGAACGACTGCGTAAAGGCACACGGCAGCGGGGTGTTGGCTGGAATCAGATAGTGCGGAATCCGGTGCCCCGTGGCGGGGTCGCGGACCAGGATTCCCAGCTCGCGGGCGTTGACGCTCTGCTGCTTGAATCGGGCCAGCCGCGCGGTCGCCTGACGATTGAGGAACGAACTGGCGAACTTCTCGCCGCTCAGCAGCATCCCGGCGTAGTAGGCTGCCCCGTTTGAGATCGACTGATCGGGTGAGAGCGTCGAGTTCAGCGTGGTCCCGCTGATCCGCTTGAGCATCGAGCGGACCATCGGCATCCGCGTGGCCCCCCCGGTGATCAACACGCCATCAATTCTGGCCCAGCCCATCTTCTGGGCCTTCATTAGCCCCAGCGTGATCTCCTCGCAGCGCTTCACCAGCGGTGCGGTCATTTTTTCGAACTCCTCCCGATCGACGGCGAACACCTTGCGTCGACCGGAGTGGGTCATCGAGATCGTCGCCTTGGGACGCACGCTCAGGCTGCGTTTGGCCTGCTCGATTTCGAGAGCCACCGCCTGCATCGTCTGCTTGTCATAGCGGGGGTCGTTGGGGCTTTCCTTCACGAAGGCGTCGCAGGCGAAGTTCTCCAGGGCCTTGTTCCAGTCCAGCCCGCCGAGGTTCAAGTCCCCGCCGCTGGCCACCACCGTGACCTTGTCCTTGTTGTACTTCACCAGCGACAAATCAAACGTTCCGCCGCCGAGGTCGAACACCATCACCGTCTGGTCGTTCGCGATCTCCGCGAACCAATTCCCCTCGCCCAGCACATGACACAGCGCCGCCGCCACCGGCTCATTGATGATGTCGACCCGTTCGAGTCCCGCCAGCCGACCAGCCTCCGAGGTCCACTGCCGCTGGATATCGCTGAACTGGGCGGGGACGGTGATCACCGCCTGCTTGATCGGGCCGAGGCGAGCCTCCGCCCCGTCCAACAGCTTGCGGACCACAAACGCCGAGACATCGACCGGGGTGTAGCGCTGACCATCGATCGTCCACGACTTGCGGGTATCGCCCATGAACCGCTTGGCATGCTGGATCACGCGGTCGGGATTGGCCACGGCATTGCGGAGCGCCTCCGTCCCCACGACCACATCCTCGCCATCGATCAGCACGACTGACGGCGTGGTGAGTTCCCCCTCTTCATTGGGGAGCGTAATGGGTTGACCCTGGGGGCTGAGGTAGGAGATGCACGAATAGGTCGTCCCGAGGTCGATCCCGACGGAATGAATCGTAGGAGGCATGACAAGAGGACTCGCAAGTGACGCAGCAGGTGCCGCAGAATGGCAGGATTGATCCTAACAAGCGGGGCGGACCGGGACCAAGTGTGAGCCTTGAGAAATCAGTTCACCCTGAGCCAGATGGTTCAGCCACCTCGCGCCACTTTGCGTGTCCCACACGCCTTGGTTTCCTTGCTTTCCGGATTCGATATACTCAATTTCGATGCAGGCCCCACACTTCGGATGGGCCATGCTCAGCCCTCCTCTCGGAATCCGGGTCAACATGGCGGATTACAACACGTTCGATCGTCGAATCGAGTCACTGGTCGTGGAAACACGAACCCGTTTTGCGACGGACGCCACCGGCTTGGCTGCTGCCGATGCCCACTGGGTCTCACAAGCCATTCACCAGAAACCTCACCTCGCTTCAAACATCAGTTACGAGCGAACCCACACCGGCTTTATTCGCGACATCTGCGTGACCGCCGCCGACATAGCGAAGCTCTACGAAACGCAACCCTCGGCGACTCCTGGCTCTATGCGGCAGTGAGAGATCAGCGAGTTCTCCTCTCACCTTTGATCAACAGTCCTTGCATTCCTTACCGCTGAGTTGCCGTTCCCAGCGTCTCCTTCAAGAACTTGTATGCCACCTCTCGTGTTGCCAATGGGAAGTCGTGAGCACAATCGGGGTATTCGGCTCGCAAAGCTGTTTCAGCTTGAAACAGTTGGTAGATCGGTTGGGCGGCGGCCACGCAGTCGCGGACGCCGGAGACTTCGAAATTGTTGTCTTGCAACGGAGCACAGGCCAAAAATGGCCGAGGGGCAAAGGCGGCGACAATCTCCGGGAAGTCGAACGGCACCTCGTCCGGGTGGTTGTGATACACGCTGGCAATCCGGGGCATGTATCGAGGACTGGTCCACCCGGCGAGCTTTCCTCCGTAGTACTTATGGAACCTGGTGAAACCGCAACTGCTGACGAGGGCTTTGATCCGAGTGTCGAAGACAGCGGTAAACATCGTGTTATGACCGCCGAGGGAGTGGCCGATGCAGCCGATCCGTTCGGGGTCGACCTGCTCCATGCTCTGCAAGACATCCATGGCTCGCATGTTATCGGAGATGGCTTTCATCGATCCGCTGATGTATCCGTACTCGGGGGAAAAGGTGTAAGGGTACTCCCCGAAGCTGGGGTAATCCGGGGAGAGGGTCACGAATCCGTGCTGGGCCAGTTCCAAGGCATAGTACAGGTTTGGCAACCCTCCGAGCCCTGCCGGTTCGTCCTTGCCGACATTGTTCGTTTGATGCAGGCACAGGACAGCTGCTCGGAGTCCGGTGCCTGGTCGATTGGATGCCTCGGGATCGGGCTTGGGCAGGCAGACCCACGCCTTGATCGGTCGTTCATTCGAGTCCGAGATAAACTGAATCTTGTGTCGCCAGATTCCGTCCGGGAGTTCGGTGCGTTCGAGGACGCGGACCTGGGCCTCGGGCCATTGGGTCCGGTTAGGAAGTGGGCCCATGACCTGCTCCATCCTCGCGATGATCTCCTTCCGTCGCAGAGCCCAGTCTTCGATGGACTTCACCGGCTGTTGTTCTCCCGAAGCGGTGTGATACCACGTCGGATCGGTGTGGTTGTCAGATGGTGGGGCCGCAAATACGGATTGAGTGAGAAGCAAGGGGCACAGCAGGAAGCGGCAGAAGAGAGGCATGCGGAGTGTCCAATGATCAAGGTCAAGCGGGGAATACGCGTACTGGCTCTCATCCAGAAAATGGGCCAAGCCAGCGTAGGGTCTCGGAGGGAATTCGTCGTTGGCGGTACGGCGGTGCGCTCATCCCATGCCCGGGACAACAGGCATCGCGCCATTCGACCGACCATCACCCGAGTGTCTTCATCAGGGGGTGTCGACTTTAGACTGGGGGTGAGCTGTCACGGCTTTGCTGCCTTTTCCTTCTCCCGCCGTGACTTGTACTCGGTCAGGATGCCTTCCGGATCGTCATTGAATGCCCGCTGACAACCGGAGCAGCAGACGTAGTACGTTTTGCCCGCGTGTTCGACTTTGATTGTGCCCAAACCGCCCGTGACGACGCATTCCGGTTGCCCGCCACCGGGTCCAGCCAAGCGAGTTCCTTCGCGAGTGTATCCCACTTCGGCGATACGAGAGTAGCTCTGTTGGTCCTCGCGGCGCTTCTCGAACAGGATCAGAGTCCGCAACTCATTCAGAGATGTGATCGTCACACGATAGATCTCCTTCTGGAGATCTGGGGCCGAGACCAACACGAGTTTGCCGTCTTCGATCTGGCCCGACAGCTCGCGCACGAGCGCGTCGCCTGTGGTCCACTGCAAGTGGTACTTTCCGGGCTCAGGCTCAGCGGTGATCTTGAGTGTGGCTGCCAGCTTACCCTTGGTCACCGTCCCGACCAAAGCGGATTCTGTGGCCGAGAATTGCCAAGCCCAAGAGGTGTCCTCTCTCCAAGCCCCGGTGTTCGAACCCCGGCGCGGCTGTCCAGTCCCGCGCCAACCACCGACTAACCCGTTCCAGTGGGCCAGGGCTTCTTTCTGAGACTTCAGATCTGGAGGAACGGGAACTGGCACGGGGTCTTCAGCTGCGAGGCGAACCAAGCCCCCCAGCAGGAAAGTCACAAGCAGCAATCTCGTCACGGGTGTTGAACGAGTTCTCATGGGTCGTTTCCAGGTAATACGTGGCTGTACAGTGGGGCGGGCATCGCCAAACGCTAACGTGACGTGTCTGGAGCAGCAGGTTTCAATCCGACGGCGCGACCATCCAGTGCCCAGTCGGCGCGGATCTGAACGTTCAGATGAGTCAGGGCTGTGGCCACGACATCGACCTGATAGGTCTGCGTCTGCGGGGCGTTGATGACGACGGAGGGACCGCTCACGACCAGAAACGTCCGCCGGATTTCCGGGTTGGAGTGGCCATCGCCGTGGTCGGTGCCTGCCCCACCGTGGTCTGTGCAAATGAGTGTCAACCAGTCCTCCTGGGCGTAGGATTTCCGTCTCTCGACGGCCTTCTGTACCCGTTCCAGGTGGGCATCGACACGCTCGATCGCCTGGGTGTACTCCTTGACGGTGGGGTGAAATCCGTACGTGTGGCCGCACTCATCGACTTGACCTAAATAGAGAAACACCAGATCCGGGTCAAAGTTCCGCAGATGTTCGCAGCAATGTTCGACCAGCTCGGAGTCGTGTTTGATGTAGCTGTCGGCCCCCTCGGCGGGCTGGTTCACGGTCTGGTCCGACTGGCTGAGTATTTTCTCCGCAATGGGGCCCCAGTCACTGAACGAGGCGGTGCGGATGTCCGGCTGAGCCGCCTTCGCGCGAACAAAGAAGTGCGGGTAGCGGTCATACTGCGAACCGACGAATGTGTTGTTGGTCACGCCATGTTTGTTCGGCCAGACTCCGGTGAGCAAGTTCGACCAACCGGGCCCGCTGACGGTATTGGCTTCGTCCGTTCGTCTGGGGGACAGGATGTCTGTCCCGACGAACCGCGTACCGCGAGCGACGTACTCATCCAAGTGTGGCGTGTTCGCAGCCACGACCGCGTCGTGCCGACAGCCATCGATCCCGATCACAAGGACTTTCTTGCGCGGTGCGGGCTGCGCTTCCGTACCCAGGGACACGGAAGCCCACACACCAGTGACCAGCCCAACAATCAACAGAGAACAGATGCGGCATTTCATACGGGACATCATTTCCCGAAACGCCGCACTCTGCAACTGTGAAGGCATTCATGGCAAATCCCTTGTGCAACAGGGCGACACGCCCCCCCTACTCAAGTCACAGGCCGGGACCGTCGGCGGTAGAACCACCACGCCACACCGACCCCGATCACGTTGGCCAGTATGATCCACCAAAACCGGGACGGGGGGTTCGCGGTGAGAGGTTTCGGCAGAACGACCTTAATCGGCGGGGCGATGACCGGCTCGATGATCATTTTCCCCAGGGTCATGTCAGCCACCAACCGAATCTTGTTGTCTCCCTCGGCCACACCGGCAGCAGTAAATATCTTGGGATCGAGCGGTTCGTTGACGGTCTTCCACTCCAATGTCAATGCGAGTTCTTCTGTCGATTCAGAGCCTGCGTCCGTACGGATCATGAATGAGGTCGGAACCCATGTTCCGCCCTTGGATTCCCATGTGACATCGGAACGCGACGACACACGGTTGTTTTGCAATAACTCCGTCCGTACCAGTCGAATGGGGGTCATTCCGTGAAGTTCATCGACCCAGATTTCCAACAAGACGACTCCACCCGGCTTAAAAGAGATATGGGAGACCCCATGTTCATCACTTTCGATGGATGGTCCAGAATAGACGTTTTCAAAGCAGTTGATCAGAGAGTCGAAGGGCTCTCGCATGGCGAACAGCATCCAATCAGTCATGCCAAAAACACGCACATCCATTTCGCGGATTCGTAGGATTCCCGGTGTTCCTGGCGGTAAGCGATCCACATGACGTGCATGGCACATTTTGAACAGGCTGTATTCGGGGGTATGAACGGTCGTCCCCCCGACCTCGCGGAAGTACCATTGAATCCCCTTGGCGGTCACACCATGCGGTAAATCGCGATTGGCTTTCTCATCAGCCAAATAACCGGCATCACTCGCATTCATGTCATAGGGGATATAGTCGCGAGTTTCGTGGCGGTATCTCCGACTGGTGTGATCGAAGTCATAGCGAAATCGCACGGGTACTCGAAAGTTGGGGAATTCACGGGACAAATGCGAATGTTCTCCCCGCATCTCCACCTGCCCCGACCTCAGCTTCTCTCGCTCCGCCCGCATCCCTGCCGCCAGGAATCGGCACTTCTCAGCCACGGAATCGTCCGCAGTCGCAAGCGAACCGGATTGAGACAGCAGGCAGAGAGTGACCTTAATCCAAGATGGAAGTTTCATGACCCCATGATCCAGTGGTGGGGCATCAGAGTCAAAGACTCGAGCCCTCATGTGTCCTGCCGTCTTGCCCACCGACGAATGAACCACCACGCCACGCCGACCCCGATCACGTTGGCCAGTATGATCCACCAAAACCGTGACGAGGAATCTGGTTTGACTGGTTTCATGGACGCCGAGATTGTTACAGAGGGCATTGGTAATTGAATCGCAGGTTCAATGACGACCTGGCCTAGGCTCGTATCGGCCACCACCTGAATTGTTTGGTCTGCTTCTGCGAGTCCTCTGGCTGTGAAGAGCTTCGCTTCTAATGGTTGATTGACCGATTCCCAATTCATTATCAGTGACAGTTCGCGATCCATAGTAGAGCGAGAACTCATTCGAATCGAAAATGTGGATGGCACCCACACATCATGAATGCGTTGCCAAGTGACTTCGGAGCGAGAGGATTCTCGTTTGCCTTCTTTCAATTCCGTTCGTACAGACCGAATTGGAGTCATCCCATGAATCTCGTCGACCCAGATTTCCCAGAGCACTTCCCCATGAAAGTTAAAGCGAAACCGACTAATCCCGTTCGCTTCGTTTTCAATCGCAGGTTCTGGATATTTGCTCTCCAATGCGTTCAAGCAACGTGCCAGTGGAGTCCCTGTTTGAAACATGAGCAAGTCTGTCAATCCGAAAGTCCGGATATCCATTTCTAGAACCGCTGTGTGGCCCACGGTTCCCGGTGGCAATTGATCGATGACGCTTGTCCCGCAAGATCGGAACAGACTGAATTCCGGTGTGTGTACGATCGTTCCACCGATCTCGACAGAGACCCACTTTTCGCCAGCTGCAGTAACTCCACGAGGTAGTTCGGAGTTCTCCGTGGCGTCATCCAGTCTCTTCGATCGAATCGGTTTGATTATCTTCGGCCTGAAGTCTCGGGTTTCGTGGCGGAACCGAGATTGGTCATGATCGAATAGATACAGAAAACGCACAGGAACTCGAAATTCTGGAAAGTCCTTCGAGGGCTTGGAGTACTCTCCAAGCATTTCGACTCTCCCGGAGCGCAGCTTCTCCCGCTCCGCACGCATGCCGGAGATCAAGAAACGGTGCTTCTCACCCACACTGTCGTCCGCACTGCCAGCAAAGCTGATCGATGACAGCAGGCAGAGAGCAGCGATGATCCAGGTTGGATGTATCATGAACTCCATAATCGAGAAGAGGGGCCACAGAGTCAAATCCTCACGGGACTTAAGACTTGGCACGCCGACGAACGTACCACCACAGCCCGCCGAGTAGTAATATCATATTTCCGAAAATCAGCCAGAACAGCCGGGACGCTCCAATGATTGGAGTATTCAGCTGAGGGTTTGTTGCGATGGCGGGCAATTGTGGGGGATGCACTTGCTCCACAACGACTGGCCCTAATCTCATGTCTGCCACTAATGCACTCTTGCTGTCGGTAATCCCCGCTGGGGAGAAGACCTTGGGATCGATTGGTTCGTTGACATGGCTCCAATCCAGTGTCAAGTCATACCCTTCCGGATATTTCTTCTGATGCAACATGCGAATCCGAAATGTAATAGGCACCATCACACCATTGATCTCTTTCCAGCCGACATCGCTCCGGGAGACTTCCTTCAAGGAGTCATTCAAATCCTGGCGCGAAATGCTGATGGGAGTCATGCCGTGCTTCTCGTCGATCCAGATTTCGTACTCGACCGAATCAGCATGCGGATTCCATTCCGACCGCAGTTTCAGGCACGACAAACCCGATGGTGTTGATTCGACGAAATGACACTTCTGAATGGTTTCGTAGGCATCCAGAATTGCATTAAGCCGAAGACCTCCCTCGAAACTCGGCCAATCGACGAGTCCTAGCGTCGATAAGTCCCACTCCCGGACTGAAAACCCATGGGCGGCACCCGGCGCAAGACGCGTGACATGGGGATGGTCGGGCGTATGATGGAGATCGTACTCCGGAGTTCGTACCACCGTGCCACCGTTGTCCGTGGTGACCCATTCGACACCCTCTGGAGTGGTCCCATGCGGAAGAACACTTCGTTTCAAGAGCCTAGCCTTCATCTGAGGATCCATGCCTTTGGAATCATACGGCTCATAGTCCCGTTGTGTATAACGGTAGGACTTGGAGTCGTGATCAAAATAGACATCAAATCGCACGGGAAGCCGTATCATCCCCAACGTCAGGGTCGTATCACTCCAGTGTTCCCCAGTGATGACCACTTGCCCCGACCGCAGCTTCTCCCGCTCGGCTCGCATGCCGGAGATCAAGAATCGCCGCTGAGCCTCACGCAGTTCCAACTCGTCGGCCATCGAGTCAGCCGAAGCATGCAGAATAGCGACAATAACGAAAAAGCATAATCGGCACATAGTCACCGTCCCTCGGTCGAAGTCAAACAAAGGTGATTTTGAAGCGAGCCTCAGCGAACGCTCGTGAATGAAGGGAGAACACTTGCTATCGTTGTTGATGGACGACTTGTTGCGGCGAAAGAATCGATCGTACACCCAACTCCATCTCCGAGTGTCTCATCAAAGAATCCCTCATATATTGGGAAATTCTGAATGGGAAACTTCTTCTGACACATCATCACTCCTATTGCGTTTGCCTTGCAGTCATCTGCACATACCGTTTTCTCAAAACACTCACCAGGTGTTGGCGGTCCACATGTGGTCGATGAGAATGTCTGCAACAGTAAATAGCTGACGGACGTGCAATTCCACCAAATATATCGCAACTCCCTTACCCCCATTTTGTTGCAATCGTAAGTCGTAATAGTGTAGGAGGATCCCGAGGGAATCACTGGAGGATACGTTATCGTCGTGGCTCGACATGAGTGAGTCACACACATCCCGAGAGCTTGGTGGATCGTGCAATAGCCGCCAGGATAGTCCATCGCACAAGAAGAGGCACCACCACATGCCGCTTGCGAGGTGTGGGTCGAGGCCACTCCCACGGCAACATGATGAATATTCATCGTTGCTTGGAGGCACGCTAATGCCGCAACAACCAACACCATCAGGCAGATTCGAGACATGGCTTTTGACTCCGGAACGGGGACTTGCGAGATTGCCAGAGAGTCACGATGGCTCCCAGGGCACAGAGGGTACTCAGGACGATGGCT
>JANOKO010001478.1:0-5712 GCA_031419335.1 Planctomycetota bacterium | reverse complement strand
CGTTCTGCCGACGCGGGATGAGTACGCTGCCTTCATGGCCGCTGTCGAGCCGAATAAGCGTGAATTGAAGATCGACGAACTCCTGGCTCGCAAAGAGTTCACGGAGATGTGGGTCTCGAAATGGGCCGAGTGGCTCATGATCCGCACCACGCAGCAAGTCTCCACCAAGTCGGTCGTGCTGTACTACCAGTGGCTTGTCGAGCAGATCTCGAACAACGTCCCGCTCGACAAGATGGTCCAGGATCTCTTGTCCGCTAGCGGAGGGACGTTCAAGGTCGCGCAGACGAATTATTACCAGATGGAGCAGGACCGCCTGAAGATCGCCGAGAACACAGCCCAGATCTTCATGGGCATGCGAATTCAGTGCGCACAATGCCACAACCACCCGTTCGATCGCTGGACGCAGGACGACTATTACAACTTTGCAGCCTTGTTCGCTCAAGTCGGACGGAAGACCTCGGAAGACTCCCGCGAACAGATCATCTTCAATGCGGGCGGCGGCGAAGTGCAGCACCCGGTCACCGGGGCCAATGCGATCCCGACTTTTCTGGGCGGCGGACCAGCCGATCTGACCGGCGGACTGGATCGCCGCGTGGCGCTGGGCAAGTGGCTCGCCTCTCCGGCCAATCCCTACTTTGCCCAGAACTTCACGAACCGCATTTGGCAACACTTCATGGGGGTCGGAATCGTCGAGCCGGTCGACGATGTTCGCATCTCGAACCCGTCTTCCAACCCGGAATTGTTGGCCGAACTCTCCAAGCGGTTCACCGAGTCGAACTACAACTTCAAAGCCCTCGTGCGGGACATCTGCCTCTCCAAGAGCTACCAGCGTTCGACCCAACGGAACGAGAGCAACGGCAGTGATGAGTTGAACTTCGCGCACCAGACAATCCGGCGGATCAAGGCCGAATCGATGCTCGACATCATCGGCCAAGTGACGACGACGAAGGAGAAGTTTGCAGGACTGCCGCTCGGATCGCGAGCGGTGCAGATCGCCAACGGCCAGACTTCAACCTACTTCCTGACGACCTTCGGACGGGCCACCCGCGAGACCGCTTGCTCCTGCGAAGTGAAGATGGAGCCGACCCTGTCCCAGGCCCTGCACCTGATGAATGGAGATGTGGTCAACACGAAGATCCAGCAAGGCGGCGTCATCAAGTCGTTGCAAGACAAGCAGTTGACCCCGCCGCAGATCGTCGAACAACTCTACATCACCTGCCTGACCCGCAAGCCCACCGAAACGGAAGTCACTGCCTTGGCCCCCCTCTTCGCCGAGGGGAGCGACGCGAATCGGTCGCTGGACGATGTCTTCTGGGCCCTGATGAACAGCCGCGAGTTTCTGTTCAATCACTGAGGAAGTTTTCAGTCGTCAGTGTTCAGTCTTCAGTCTTCAGCAGCTTTACTGAACACTGAACACTTGGCCCTTGTCCCTTGGCACTTGCTGATCGTGACCATGCGTTACCTCACCCTCACTCTCGCTCTTCTCCTCACGACGGCCCCGGCGTTTGCCCAGGACGCCGCATCTGAGAAGATCACGTACAACGATCACATCCTCCCGCTGTTCAAGGCGCGGTGTGGATCGTGTCACAACGCCAATGACCGCAAAGGGGGCCTGACCCTCGATAACTACGCGGGAACGATGCAAGGCGGTGGCTCGGGCGTCGTCGTCGAAGGCGGCGATGCCGGGTCCAGTTACCTGTGGAGTCTCGTCACACACGAGTCGGAGCCGAAGATGCCTCCGAACGCCGACAAGATGCCGGAAGCCGAACTGACCCTCATCAAGAAGTGGATCGATGGCGGCTTGCTGGAGACCAGCGGCAGCTCAGCCAAGATGAAGAAGAAGTCGACGCTCGCCAAGATCGAGGTCTCGACCGAACGCCCGGCGGATGTCGCCATGCCAGTGGCCTATCTCGGCGATCCGATCACTCAAGCGGCGACCAAGAACGCGGTGACGGCTTTGGCGAATAGCCCTTGGGCACCGCTGGCCGCGATCTCCGGCCACCGCCAGATCACCCTTTACCATACGCAAACTTTTGAAGTCCTTGGCGTCCTCCCCTTCCCGGAAGGCCAGCCGCAAATCCTCAAATTCAGCCGCAACGGAGCCATGCTCATGGCCGGTGGCGGTCGCGGCGGAGCGAGCGGCAAGGTCGTCGTCTATGACGTGAAGACCGGCGAACGAACCGCGGAAATCGGTGACGAGTACGACTCGGTTCTGGCCGCTGATATCTCCGCCGACCAGACGATGATCGCTCTCGGCGGTCCCAAGAAAATGATCCGGGTCTACTCGATCGAGACCGGCGAGCTGCTCTTTGAGAGCAAGAAGCACACCGACTGGATCACCGCCGTCGAATTCAGTCCGGATGGTGTGCTGCTGGCCTCGGGCGACCGCTCGAACGGACTGGTCGTTTGGGAATCATCGACCGGCAAGGAGTTCTATAACCTGCTCGGTCATCAAGGGATGATCACCGATATCAGTTGGCGTTCCGATAGCAACTTGGTCGCTTCGGCCAGCGAAGACAACACGATCCGTCTCTGGGAAATGAACAACGGGACCGAGGTCAAGAAGTGGAACGCCCACGGCGGATGCCTGTCGCTCGACTACATCCGCGATGGCCGGCTGGTTTCCAACGGACGCGACCGCGTGGTCCGGTTGTGGAACGGTGATGGGGGTCAACTGCGAGAGTTTCCGGGACAAGGCGATCTTGGAGTGGAAGTCGCCTTCGACGCCGAAAGCGAACGCGTCTTAGCGGGTGATTGGTCGGGGATGGTCCGCATCTGGAATGCCGCTGACGGGGCTGTGCTGAACGAGTTCAACACCAATCCGCCCACGCTCGATGCCACCATCGCTCTAGTCGAGCAAGCCTTTGGTGGAGCCAGCGGAGAGCTGACCCAGGCCAGCAATCAGTTGGCCGCACTCAACAAGGCACTCACCGATCGCAAGACACTGGCCGACACCACACTGGCTCAACTCACTGAGATTGCGACCAAAGCTCAGACCGCGACGACAGAAAAAGTCACAGCCGAAAAGCTGCTCGTCGAGAAGACAGCAGACATGCTGAAGGCTGAAGAGGCCCTGAAGTCTGCCGAAGCGGCTCTCGTCGCCGCCAAGGCCGCTCTCGAAAAAGCCAATGCAGAATCTGCTGTCGCGACTAACGGCAAGAAAGCCGCGGTCGATGGAGCGACCGTCGCGAAGACCGCAGCCGAGAAGGCGGCGCTCACGGAAAAAACTCTGACAGAAGACATGGCCAAGGTGAAAGCCGCAGCCGATAAGGCCGCCGCTGAGGCCCCAGCCAAGCCCGATGAACAGAAGGCGATGCAGGACTACGATGCCGCCGCCAAGGCCGCACAAGCCAAGGCCGACGCCGCGAAAGCCAAGCTCGATCGTCTCAAGGCCATCAAAGCCCAGCCGAAGCCCGTGCCAGCGGCCCCGGTAGAACCGGCTGCTCCTGTAGAACCAGCTGCTCCAGCCTCGCCAGTTGTACCGTAGGGCATAGCAGCAGACTGTGGGGAGACAGCCCAGCGCTGTGGGTTCAACAAACTACGCCGGATGGTGTGCTGCCCAGCGGTCCCAGGCGTAGGTCCACTCCATCCACATTCGCATCACTGACCAGAGTGATCGCATTTGGGCGAGTTGATCGCCGCTCAGCTTGGATTGTGCCTTCATCGATTCTTGGACGGTGTCCTTCAAACCCCAACGCATAGCCAGTGCCGCGCACAACCCATCCGCTGACAGGTTCGGCTCCGCGTCCGCGCTCACCAGCCCCGAACGATATGCATCGACAAACAGTTCGAATAACTGTTGCCGGGACGGGTCGAGCTCCAGCGGGCGGGTCGCCTGGGAGGCTTCCAGCATAACATCCTCCACCCGGTCCAAAACCTTGCGGACTGTGGAAGGAGAGGAAACAGGGGAGTCGGAACTGTGAGGCATGTGGGGAATTGTGATCGGGAAGCAATTGGACTGCGTGACTCGAAGAACACCACGAGTCTGACTCCGCGAGGACTGCCCGTGGCATAGTCCGTAATTCTCAGAGCGCAGCTCTTGCGGTCAAACAGGAGGTGGTCAGCCCACATCATTCGAACGGTGTCACTCGAGCTGCAGCTGACCGTAAATCACTTCCAGCTTCTCCTACGGTCCGCTGCTATTTACGGCAGCCGCTTCACGCGGATGTTTTTGTAGGACACCGTACTGCCCGGATCGTGAGCTTGCAGAGCGAACGTGCCGCCATCGCCCAGTCGACGCTCGAAGTCATTGCTGAATGCTTTCTGATCGGCGGGCTCTTCGTAATCGACGACAACTTTGTCGTCCAGCTTGATCGTGATGTGCCTGCCCTTGACGATCACGGTCTCGGTCCACCACGTGTCGTCGGCGATATGTTGTTCTTTCACGTCGACAATGCCGTACAAACTGCCGCTCCGCTTCGGATCGGACTGGCTGTTATTCACTTGGCATTCCTGGCCGAACTTGGGCCAGCCGACTTCCTGGTACTTGGTACGGACGTAGATCCCGCCGTTGCTGCCTTTGGCAGTTTTGCAGTCGACCTTGAGTTCGAAGTTCAGGAATGGCTTATCGTCACCCACGTAGAACATATGACTGCGTTCGCCGTTGGCCACCAGGGCCCCGTCGACCAGTTTCCAGGATTCGGGATGTTCGGTACTCGATTTCCAGCCTTTGAGCGACTGGCCGTCGAAGATAACCTGAAAGCCCTCTTCATCCGCGGCGTATGCGTTCACGATTCCCAGTCCAAGCACAAAAGCCCCGACCAGTCCCAGCAATCCAAGTTTCATCATGTTGCCCTTCCTCAGAAGACTCGCACTCACTCTGCTGAGATCCCAGATCCTGCGAACATGCACACCCGGATGAAATCTCGCTCACACGATTCTGGTCTGCAACTGGCGTGCATGCAACCCTGTCGGGGACGCTCGCCGCGTGGGGTGTGCGTCACGAAAGTAGGTAGCGGAAGAAATTCACCACGGAGGCCCGGAGGCACGAAGAAAACCAATATCGCGGCCACTGGCCCAAGGCTCCATGAAGCCGATTCGCCAGAAGCTATTCCGCTGATGATCGCCTTCCGCTCAGCCACCCTTGCGAGAAACCTTCCGGATCTCCTCCAAATGTGCTGCTCCGTGTCTCCATGTCTCTATGGTGAATTCCTGCCTACTTTTCTGATGCACCCCCGCAACTGCCCCTAGACGACTTCCGGCTAGACACTGCCTGCCCGATCCGGGAACATCTCAGGGCGCTATTACCCGGTGGTGCCCTGCCCCACCACTCGCTGCGAGGTGCTGTCCGTGGATCATGCTGCTTCTCCGAAGACTCTCCCGCCTGAAGTCGTGGCCCGCATCTCCCGACTCGAAATCCTCACCCGCGAGGTCGTCGAGGGGTTCCTCTCCGGCATGCACCGCAGCCCCTACTTCGGGCAGTCGATCGAGTTCGTGCAGCACCGCGAATACGCCCCCGGCGATGATGTGCGGCGGATCGATTGGAAGGTCTGGTCCAAGACCGACAAGTATTATCTGAAGCTGTTCGAGGAGGAGACGAACCTCCGCACGACGCTGCTGGTCGACATCAGCGAGTCGATGCGGTTCGGTTCGGGCGTGGGAACCAAGTTCGACTACGCCTGCCAGATTGCCGGGGCGCTGACGTATCTGTTGCTCAAGCAACAGGACGCGGTATCGCTGACGGCGTTCGACGACCAGGTGCGGGGGCAGACA
>JANOKO010001477.1:0-5427 GCA_031419335.1 Planctomycetota bacterium | reverse complement strand
CCCCAGGATGTGGAACGGTACGTCTTGTCGCTCGAACCGTGCGACGGCGAGACTCTCCCCGGCCTTGTCGAGTTGCTCAGGCAACGCATCGACGACGTGCAGGCCGAAGCCCCCGCACCATCCGCCACCATCGAGTTTCGTCCACCCGCCCCCGAAGAAAGCAGCTCGAAAGCCGTTCAAGTCGAGGCCCGGCTCTTTCACGCGATCGATGAAGAAGCTGCCGAAAACCCCCAGCGGGTTAACCAGCGTGAGGAAGCCCGCTCGGGGCCGGATGCTGCCGCAATCGCTGCGCAACAGATATTCAGCACTCGATCCGCATTGGAAGCCCAGGTTCGGCGATTGCAGCTGATGGGCATTTCCATCGACATCAAAGTCGAAGAAATGGCGACCGTTCCGTAGTTCGAAATGTCGGGGTCTGTGCGGCTGGTCGCTCTACCGGCGAACAAAGTTCCGACAAGTACGATTGGTATTCCCATCGCGAGTGGTGGCAGCGTGGCCCAGTCGTTGCTTTGAACGTCTGGGTGACGCAGGAACATGAGGAATTGAAGGGTGTGGGTGTCCTCCGTAACGTCGTGTTGTTCTACAAACCAGACGCTCAAAGCCGCGTCTGGGTCGTCACGTCAGTTGTCATGCAGAGTCCCATGCAGGGTGTTGACAGCAGCTTCAGAAAGATCGAACATCAATCCGTGCGAACCGCTGGCCTCCTTTGGACTGTCTCCGGAATGTTTCCATGAACCACAGCATCGATTCCGTATTCGACTTGAGCCCCTCGGAGAAACTCCAGCTCGTGGAGGATCTCTGGGACGATCTGGCCGCGACCCCGTCTGATGTTCCCATCGCGGATTGGCAGGTGGGGGCCTCGACAGGCTGACGCCGTGCCGCTCTTGTTACGGCCTCTGCGTCTTCGACCGAATCCGTCCCAACAATCGCTTCCGGTAGTCCCCGTGGTTGCGGGATTTCTCGGGCTGGCTGTTTTCGTCCTGGGGGAACGAATGGAATACGTCCCACCCCACGGCCCCGAGGTCGTCGATGGCGTTGAGAGCCTGGATCGCCAGGGCGGGGGGGGCTGGGCCATCGGCACAGGCTTGGGCGAGAACGTCGATGGCCTTCTTCTCGGAATTGAACCCGGTTCGCAGCAGCGTCTCGGCGGCCATGACGCGCACGGCGGGCGACTCATCATCGAGCCTTGCGACTAGCGCGGGCACGCTCCCGATGACTGCCTCGCGTCCACGAAGCATCAGTCCCATCGCAGCCCAGTACCGTACGCCCGGCTCGCAGTGCAAAAGCAGTTGCGGGAATTGGTTCCAACTCCGATCGTTCAAGTCACTCGCCAGTTCGGCGACGGCCAGGACGTGGTCCACTCGCAACCGGCTCGGGTCGTGGCCCAGCTCATACGGCGAACTCCCCGCGAACCGGCGGTGCATCTCCGCCTCGGGGAGCAGGTCGACATCGCCGATCTCCAGTTGCAGATTGTGCAGTCCGAGTCGCATCTTCCGCAAGACATTCGCGTGCTGCGGGTCATTGGCGAGGTTGTGGACCTCAGCGGGGTCCGTGGTGAGGTCGTACAGTTCTTCGGGGGCATCCGGCTCGAAGAACCTCGCGTGCTCGGGAGCGAGGGTTCCCGCATCGAATGCCTGCTTCCACGCCTGCATCATCGGCGTCTCGTACATGTAGGCTTGGTATTGGCCTGCTGTCTTATGCGGCATGAAGTTCCGCACGTAGACGAAGCGCTCGTTGCGGATCGACCGCGTCAGGTCGAGCCGCTCGTCCATGCGGGAGCGGTAGCCGAATAGGGACTCGCGCGGCGGGGCCGGGTGCTGCCCTGCGAAGGCCCGGCCCTGCATCCAGGCAGGCGGTTCGATCCCGGCTAGGCTCAGCATCGTGGGGGCCAGATCGACGAACGACACCAGCCGGTCGAGCTGGCCTCCGGCTGCGTACCCCTCGGGGGCGAGCGACCGAAACTTCTCCGGCACATACACGATCAGTGGGACGCGCAGCCCGCTGTTGCACGGCGACCGCTTGCAGCGCGGCAGGCCCGGCCCATGGTCGCCGAAGTAGACGACGATGGTCTCCTCATCGAGTCCGTCGGCCTTGAGTTCCGCGAGCTTCTGGCCGACCTGTTCATCCATGAGCGTCATCTTGTCGTGGTACTGCGCCCACGCCTCGCGGACCTCCGGCAGGTCGGGGTGATAGCCGGGCACTTGGACCTTCGCGGGGTCATGCACGAACTTGTGCGGTCGCAGGCGGACTTGGCTCTCGTGCGTCGTGGTGAAGTTGAACACCGCGAAGAACGGCTGCCCGCTGGAGCGCTTGCGCCAGTGGGCCTTGTTGCTCGATTCGTCCCAGACTTTGCCGGGCTTGGTGACGTTGTAGTCCTCTTTGACGTTATTGGTACAGTAGTACCCCGCCTCGCGCAAATACTGCGGGAACAGCTGCATCCCGGCAGGCAGCGGCACCTCGCTCCGCATGTGTTCAGAGCCGGTACTGGGGCAGAACATCCCGGTGATGATCGTCGTCCGAGCCGGGGCACACACCGGAGCGTTCGACCAGCAGCTGCGATAGATCACCGACCGCTTCGCCAGGACATCGAGGTTCGGCGTATTCGCATCCGCGTCGCCATAGCAGCCGAGGTGCGGCCCGTTGTCCTCGCTGGAGATCCACAGGATGTTCGGTCGGTCGGCAGCGATGGCGTTCGCGAAAGGGAGGAGCAGTAGGCCACTGTGAATGATCAGTCTGAGAACCCGTGACATCGACAACTCCGGGGGAGGTGAGCATGACCAACGCTGGAACGGGTTGATGGTATCGGGAGCTCAGGGCCGGAGCGAGAGAGGCTGATGGTGGGCCTCCGATGACGAAGTCGGATGGGCCCATTGGCCCGTCCCCGATGCGTTCCCAGCAGTTCCAACGGGAGATATGGGGCTGGGAAGGCGGGCTTTCGTGGGGCGAGGTCGGGCGTCGAGCGAGGACGGGCCAATGTGCCCGTCCCACGTGAGAACAGCCCCTATGTCGTTCCACGGCCAAGTCTCGCCGATTAGAATCAAGGCGAGTTGATGTATCGCACTGGGCTTCGCTCGGTAGCATGGCCATCGATCCTCCTGCCTCGCCCCTTCCTGACTGGCCCCACCCATGCCGCGTTACTCATTGATCGCGTTCCTGTGGACGGTTTGCCTCCTGTCCGTGGTGGCCTCGCTCGTTCCGGCGGAGCAGCAGAAGCCGCCGGTGCCCGCTCCTCTGAAGCCCGCCGAGCCGCTCGACCCCGAGCATGCGAAGAAGGCTGCCGAGTCGCTGGCTCTCTTCAAGGAGCACGTTAAGCCGATCCTGGTCCAGCACTGCCTCGACTGCCACGGCGGGAAGGAGCTGAAGGGCGAATTCGACCTGTCCTCGCGCGAGAAGTTGCTCGCCAGCGGGACGGTGGAGAAGACCGCGGAGGCGAGCCACTTGTTCCAGCTCATCACGCATGTCGATGAACCGCATATGCCGTTCAAGGCTCCCAAGCTGGCGGATGAGCAGATCGCGCATATTAAACAGTGGATCGACGTCGGGTTCGTCTACGACGCCCCACTGGTCGACCCGAAAGAGCTGACCAAGGAGCGCGAGGTCACCGACAAAGACCGCCAGTTCTGGGCCTTTCAACCGCTGGGCCAGGTCTCCGTTCCGTTGGTCAAGAACGCAGAGTGGTGTCGCACCGACATCGACCGCTACATCGTCGCGGCTCAGGAGGCCAAGGGCCTGACGCCGAATCGCGAGGCCGACCGGCTGACGCTCATTCGCCGGGCGTCGCTCGACTTACTCGGGATACCGCCGACGCCGGAAGAGGTCGATGCGTTCGTCAACGACGCGGACCCGCTGGCGTACGAAAACCTGATCGACCGGTTGTTGGAGTCACCGCGTTTCGGGGAGCGTTGGGCGCGGCACTGGATGGATGTCGCGCGGTTCGCGGAGTCGCATGGCTATGAACAGGACTACGACCGCCCGAACGCCTACCACTACCGCGACTTTTTGATTCGAGCCCTGAACGCCGACATGCCGTACGACCAGTTCGTGAAGTGGCAACTGGCTGGCGATGAACTGGCTCCGAACACGCCGGACGCGCTGATGGCGACCGGGTTCCTGGGGGCGGGGGCGTTCCCGACTCAACTCACGGAAGACGAATTCGAGCGAGCCCGGTACGACGAACTCGATGACATGACGACGACCACCGGCGTGGCGTTCCTTGGCCTGTCGGTCGGGTGTGCGCGGTGTCACGATCACAAGTTCGACCCGATCCCGAGTCGTGATTACTACCGCATGGCAGCCTGCTTCTCGTCGGCAATTCGGTCGGAGATTGACCTCGATCTGACTCCCGAGGAGAATCAAAAACGACGCGAGACGTTTGAGGTCACCAAGGCCGACCTCGCGAAGAAACTCGCCGACTTCGAACAGGGTCCGCTCCCCGTGCAGTTCCAAGAGTGGCTCACGAAGTTCGACCCCCAGACCTCGCTCGATGCGTGGGAGGTACTCGACCTCGGCACCGTCAAGGGCGATGCCGGGACCGTCTATACGAAACAACCCGATGGCTCCTCGCTCGCCATCGGCAATGCCCCGGCGAAGGAGACGCTGACCCTCACCACCAAGACCAAACGCCAGGCCATCCGCAGCCTCCGCGTCGAGGCCCTCGCCCATGACTCGCTCCCCTCCAAGGGACCGGGCCGCGCGGGGAACGGCAACTTTGTCCTCGGCAATCTGAAAGTCTCAGTCACCGATGCCGCCGGGTCGCGCGACATTAAGCTGGCCAATCCGCGAGCCAGCCACCAACAGAACACCGACAGCCTTTCGATCGCTGCGTCGATTGATGCGGAGCCGACCAGCGGATGGGCGGTCGATGCGGGCGGAATCGGGAAGGACAACGCTGCGGTGTTCGACTTCGCGGAGCCGGTCGGGACGGGTGACGAGGTCGTGTTGACAGTCACGCTGGCCTTCCAGAATGGGAACCCGCAGCATCTGCTGGGGCGGTTCCGGCTGTCGATCACGGACCGCGAGAATCAGGCTCCCTCGGTTGGCGGTGCCGGGCCGGATGCCAGGATTCGCGATGCACTCGCCGCCACGAAGGCCGGGGCGGCGCCCACCAGCGACGCCTACAAGACGGCACTGGAGTGGTACAAGCTCATCGCTTCGACCGAGTACCTGGCCCTCATGACCGCTCTCGAAACGCACATCGCCACCGGAGCCCAGCCGCAACTGACCAAGGTGCTAGTCACCAGCGAGGGGCTGCCGAAGATGTCGCATCATGCGAACGACCGCGGGTTCCCGCACTTCTACCCGGAGATGTTCCTGCTCAAACGCGGAGACATTCATCAGAAGGTCGAGGCGGTTCCGCCCGGCTTCCTCCGCGTACTGATGCCCGCGCTGGCCACCTCCGAAAAGTGGAAGGCCACCCCGCCGCAGGAC
>JANOKO010001476.1:0-2449 GCA_031419335.1 Planctomycetota bacterium | reverse complement strand
GGCCGGACTCCGTCAGGATGCGACTCAGACGATCAGCAGGCGGTTCCTGGCCATCAGCAATGGCGATGACCAGACTGCGGTAGTCGGTGTAGCGGTCCTCCACCAGGACTTTCTGTTTCTGGATGATTCGTTCGAACAGGGAGGTCAGACTCATGTGGTTTCCTTCAGGGACAGAGTGAAGTGGGACGCACGGACATCGGCGTCCCACAGTTGGGTGAACTCAGTGGGTGGTGGTAACTCGCGGAGGATGCGGAGCGAGTCTCGGGCCAGTCGCTCCGGTTCGTTGCCGAGGGCCTGCACATAGCGTTCGGCGTAGAACAGCCCATACCGGTAGCCCGCACACAGACGGCTTGGAGCCACGTACGCCCCGTGCTGTATCGCCCGATGCCGCAGATGCAGAACCATGCGGATGAACGACGCTTCGTGGCCCGCGTAGAGGGGGAGGTCGGGTTCCGGTTCTGTACAGGCTGTCAGGTGGGCCACCGCGAGGGCTTCGAATTTCAGGCGGCCTGCGTCAGCCTCGGGACGGTCACGGTACAGAGCTGGACGTTCGAGAATGTGGGTGAGTTCGTGCAGCACCACGGCCTGGAACGCGGACTCCAGATCGTCCGGGGGCACGTCGGCCAGGAGCAGGTCATTGACCACAAGGCACGGTCCGCGACCTTGCCATCCGGAGGCCAGAACCTCCCGCAGGTACAGATCCAGACTCGGTGATGTGTACCCCTCGCAGCCCTTGGCCTGCCCGAACTCGCTCGCTATGGCCGACTGCAACACGATGTACAGGGGGAGGGAGTCCAGATCCCTGCCAGCGATCGCCCGGCACAGCTGGCCAGCCCGGTCGACCAGGGCGGCGAAGTCACTCATCTTCGGAAAACTCCCGTTCGAATTCCTGGAGCCGACGCCATTCGGCGAGCGGGACAAGGATGACTTCCTCCTGGTCGTAGCGGCGAACGATGACCGGATTTCCGGACAGGGCGACCTCGCGGACGGTGAAGCCCAAGTTGCTGCGCAGGTCGCTGATTTGGGTCGTGAATTCGTGCATGTCGCAAGGTCCGGTGGCGTCAGGGGATAAAAACTTGTACAAGAAAGAAACTCTCAAATACCCCGCTACGGTTCCCCCTGGTATCAGCAAGAGGCCCCCCGGCGGCGGAGGAACCTATGGTCGACAAGTTCAAGGAGGAGGTGATGTCACACGAAGAATCGCAATCCGAGACACTTCACGAACTACCTCTGTATGCCGAGCCATGCCCGAGATGCATACCTGACCCAGCTCGTTCCGAAAAAGTCGATTCGTGGAAGGCTGCAAATAGAGTTACGTTCCGCCTCTTGGAAGCCTTGGAGTCCTTACGCGACTTGCGAATCTCGCTGAGTGACTTAGCATCACAAAGTCATCCGAACGAGGACCATCGGAGAATCAAGAGAATCTCCACTCCCCTGTTTTCGTTCGCATGGGCCATTCGCAATCTTTGCAAGGAGTTTATTGATCATCCTGATCATTATGGTCATCCGTCTAAGGAATTCCTTTCACAGATTCAAGGGTTCCACGATGAGATGGAGAGATCGGTTCCAGTTTCCGGAAATAGCCCATTGCGCGTTGTTCGAAACAAGATCGATGCACATGTTGATCCGGATGTCGTTCACAGTCCGTCGGCGGTTTGGGATCATGTTGAACTAAGCAACTTCCTTCCATGGCTGGCTTGTTCACTTACCATGTTCTCTCAACTACTTGTCTTGGATTACTACGGTTGGACATGTGAATCAAGTCGCCCTGATGTATGGAGGTTGATGAGCGTTGAAGGCACTCTGGTGAACTTCTTGATGGTCAACGGTGAACCTTCCCATATCATTAGCATATCAATGGTCGAATCACCGAAAATCGCTGTTGCCAAAGAACTCAACGAAGTCATCACTCTGTACAACACACTTCTTCGGTCGCCTAGCTGACGCCCCCCCCCTCGCGCCCTGAGAACTTCCCACAGTACCCGCCCCCAGGGCGTGCCCTTGCGCACGCCACTGGGGGGTACTAGGGGGGAGTGTGCGCGCAGGGGGGGCTTACGACACGACCTCGGGCTGGGGAACTTTTGCGAACCGAATCGGCTGATTCGAACCATACTTCCAGCGGTGAATCAGACCCGAGTGTTCGGCCTGCCTGAGCAGCTTGTTCGCCTTGCGTTCCGACAGACCGGCTGTGGTCGCGGACTCGCCGCGGGCCAGACTGGGCGCGGGAGTTTCTGTGACGAATTCGGCAGCGAATCGTAGGGCGTCCCACGGGGGTTCTACGGCCTTCGACGACGAGTCTGACTCAGAATCCGCCTTGGCCTTCCGACGCGGTCTGTCGGGGCGTAGGGCGGCTGGATCGAGCGAATCGTCGAGACTCCAAACCGGGAACGTCCAGCGGAGTACGCGCGGCTGAATCGGGGGCCAGGAACGGACGACGGCGTCGAGGACC
>JANOKO010001475.1:0-1188 GCA_031419335.1 Planctomycetota bacterium | reverse complement strand
CCGCGAAGAAGCAATTGATAGCATCGGGACCACTGCTTCCAGTCGAAGTCGCCGCCCTCAAGGAGATGGTGGATGTTCTCGACCTGGGAGATCGCATCTTCGCCAAACGCGATGAACAGGGGAATCCGCTGCGTGAAGGCGGCAATATCGTCGAAGCTCCGGCGGACGATGTCGCCTTCTACAAAGAGCTTCTCGAACTGGACAAGAAGGTCGAGGGCAACGCCAAACAGACTCAACGTCTCGCCCAATTGAAGGAGGTCACTGGCGTTCTCCCGATCAACGAGACTCTCTTTGCCCGCAAGGGTGAGGACGGTAGCCCGGTTCGCGAGGGAGGCACAATCGTCCTCGCCGACCCCCAAGACCTGGCCTTCTACAAAGCCATCCTGGACCTCGATAAGTCGGTCAACGAGTTGAGCTACTCCCAGCGGTTGACCGCTCTCCTCAAGGCCGACCCGGATCGCGTCGGTGTCGAGTGGAAGAGCGACCCCAAACCGGAACTCGTCATGGGGACCGCCACCGTCGACTCCTCCACCGACCACAACGTCCGCTACGGCGAGATCCAGGTCTACAAGGATCTGATCCAGGAATACGAGACCGCCCTCGCCAAGGCCCAGGTCGATTATCAACTCGAACACGCCAGCCGTATCGGCACGAAGCTCGCCGCCCAACGCGCCGTAGTCATCGGCCCGGTCAAGGCACTTGACGCCCAATTGCAAGAGGCCGCGCGGAAGCTGCTCAAGCCGAGCCAGTATTCGCTGGGAGCGATACTGCAAGAAGGTACGCCGGTGCAGCGGGCCAGCCAGCAGGCGATGTGGGGCCTGCTGATCCTCGGCACGCTGCTGCTGCTCGGATTGTGTACACGACCCGCAGCAGTCGCCGGGGCGGTGATGCTGATGAGCTTCTATCTGGTCGTGCCGCCGTGGCCGGGAGTTCCCCAGCCGCCGGGTCCGGAACACTCATTCGTGGTCAACAAGAACCTGATCGAGGCCCTGGCTCTCATCGCCATCGCCGCGCTCCCGACCGGTTCGTGGTTCGGCCTCGATGGCCTGATTCGTAAGCTGGTCAAACGGCCCGAGCCAGTTGCTCCCACTGTCATGTAATGCGACATACGCCACCCCGCTTGTCGGGGTGGTTCCCGCGCTGGTGCGCGACCGGTAGCGCACCAGCGCGGGCACCACCGGGGCAAGC
>JANOKO010001474.1:0-3990 GCA_031419335.1 Planctomycetota bacterium | reverse complement strand
GAGGTCGAACTTGCCTGACGGATAGATGCGGTTGACGGGGGGACCGGCCTCTGTTTCGACGTTGTCGAATTCGAATTTGACTTCGACATCAGCCAGGACGGGAGCGGAGATTTTGCTGTACACCTTGCTGACGTGGGCTTCGATATCTTCGTTGGGGCGAACGTACTCGCTCGCTCCCGAGTGCTCGCGAGCGAGGCGGTCGAGTAAACGGCTATTCACATCGTACCCGACGCCGAAGTTCAGAATGCGAGCCCCGACCTTGTTGGCATCGCGGGCCGCTTGAGCGATCTTGGGCTCGCTGCGTTCGCCGACCGTGGGGAGACCATCGGTCATGAACAGCACGAACGTCGGGCGCGACTTGTCCTTGATCTGCTCCAGCGATGTCTTCAAGGCATCGTGGATATTCGTCCCACCCCCGGCGAACAGGCCGTTCACATAACCGGTTGCCTGCTTGCGAGTCTCGTCGTTGAACCTCTCCAACTCAGGCCGGAAGGTCTCAACAGCTGTGTCGTAAGCGATGATGTTAAAGGTGTCACCGTCTTTGAGGTTGTTGAGGACGAACTTGATGGCCGACTTGGCCTGTTCGATCTTCTCACCCTGCATGCTGCCCGATTTGTCGACGATGAACAGGACGGTCTTGGGCATCTGCTCATTCTGCTTCGGCACTTGCGGCGTGGTGAGGAGCAGGAAATACCCATCTTCGTTGGCGTTGGGCCGATAACTGAGCAGGCTCGTCCCGAGCTTCTTCGGATTCACATCAAAGAAGAGCCGGAAGTCGCTGCTCGGCACGGTGTTCGTGGCTGAGTATTTGACGACTGCGTGGTCCTCATCCGGGCGTTCGACCGAGACGGAGTGCGAGGGGCTATAGACGTTACGGATCGAGATCGTCGAGTCGATGGCGACCTGCACATCAAGCTTCTCTAGCGGCTTCGAGGTGTACTTGGCTGCTCCCAGCGGGAAAAGGAAATCGGTCGTCCCCTGATCCTTTCGTAGCAACTGGTTGTAGTGCAGCGTCACGGTTCGCGTCTGGCCCGCCGGAACGGGGAAGACGCTGGTTTGAAAGAGCCCCTGGCCCATCCATTCGAGGAGAGCTGGGTCTTTGGAGGACCGCACGATCGCCTCATACCGGGCACGGGCTTCCTCTTTGGAGAGCAACTGGGCCGGGTATTCCTGGCCATCGACCATCAGTGTCAGCCTGTCGATCGCTCCATCATAAGGGAGCGGGAACACGAATTGGGCTTCGAGCTGCCGCGAGCCGGTGTTGAGGAAGGTCTGCGAGACCTGCACCTGGGCCACCTGGTCCTTGAGCCGAGCCTGAATCGAGAGTTCCTTCACTTGGCAAGTCATCACCGAGGGATCGGGCGTCGGCATGGGCCACGGACGCGGCATGCGATGCGAGTGATCGTGACTGATCAGGAAGCCCTGTGCCCCTGCTACCTGAGCGAACGCCAGCACACACAGCCCGACACAAAACGCCAGAAGTCGTTGCATCATCTTCTCCTGTTGACGACCGATCAGACCGAAACTCGGCGACGAAGTTCTCATTCCCACCCGCAGGTGCCGCTCCAGTATGACGTTGCCACCTCAATGACTGTTGCAGAAATCTGGGGCGAGAACCGGAAATCTCGCCCACTCGTACGTTGGATACCAACTCGCTGGATACTCGCACCCCGCGGCGCTGAAGAGACGTTTCAGCGAGCGGGGCGGATCGCCTGCCCCCTGGTTCTGAGGCGAACCCCAGAGGAACCATCCGGTTCACGCCAGACGCTCGCCGGAAACCCGCACTACGAGGAGCGACCACTGGTTCCAACTCCTTTCAGGCGGTATCCTGTGAAGACCCGTCCTGTTGTCCTTCCGGATTCAGTTCCCTCTGCCGAGGAGTTGTTGCCATGTCCGATGCACCGGCCCCAGCTGCGAATGCTCAATCAGATCTTCAGCGCCGCTACAAAGAATTCCTGGACCTGATGCCGCTGACACTGGCCTTGGCGGGGCTTCCGCACAGTGAACCTGGACGGTACTACACGGAGGATCAGATCGAAACCCGGTTGTTCTCGGTGCGACATGCCTTTAAGGCGGCCCGGAATCTGGTACGGGAATCGATCCAGCGGTAGTGCGTGTCAAAAACTTCCGAAGTCTTCGGCGACTTCGGAAGTTTGCTGGAACGGTCGACCATGAATCGCAGCTGATGCGATGAAACCGCAGCCCGCTTTCTCAGGTATACCCTCTTAGGAGTGACTTTGACCGGGTCGGACGATCTCCGTGATCTCGCGCGTCAGTGTCTGGCGGGGGATGCCGCCAGCCTGCGGGTGTTCGTGGGTCGGTTCCAGCAACTCGTGTTTTCGCTGTGCCTGCAGATGATGCGTCATCGTCAGGATGCGGAAGATGTGGCGCAGGAATCGATCGTACGGGCCGTGAGGCACTTGGGAACTTGGGACCAATCGCGTCCGATCGAACCCTGGCTGATGGGGATTGCCGCGAACCGCTGCCGCACGGCACTGGAACGCCGCAATCGCCGTCCCGTGGCGATGGAAAACTTGCCTGAGCCATCCACCAACGGCCACCGAGTTAGTGGAGGGCAGGACAGCGATGGCTTCGGCGAGGAGGTCCAGCGGGCGGTCGAGGGGCTCCGAGACGACTACCGACAATGTTTCACGCTCTTTCACGTGCAACAACTGTCGGTGCAGGAGATTTCCGACCTGATGCTGGTTCCCACGGGTACAGTCAAGACTTGGCTGCACCGGGCACGCAAGATACTGGCGGAAGAGTTGCAACGGCGTGGAGTGACGGCGGACTGAATCATGCAGTGTTCCCTGTTTCAATCCCTGGTGAACCAAACGGTCGAATCGCATTCCGATGCGGTTTCGCCGGAGGTGCGGACGCACGGGTCGGACTGCTCGAATGAGGCGTGTCGTCAGGCTTGGGCCGAGTATTCGCTGCTGTCACAGGCGGTCGCCCAGTGGCGGGCGGGCCTGCCGCAGGTCGACCTGACTGATCGCGTACTGTCTGATTTATGCCCTGCCGAGCCCTCTGCCGTTTCGATTCCAGAGGTCCGTCCCACTCTGGCTCTGACAGCCTTCGTCGAGCAAAGCTGGCATGATTTCCGCTCTCCGACCCAGCGTCCGTGGGCGATCGCCCTGTCGCTGGTTGCTGTACTGCTGTTGGTGGGAACACTCATCGTTTCCATCCCGCACACGCCGCATGCCGAGGTGGTTGTTCGACAGCGCCATAATCCGGTGTTGACGATGCCTCGGGAACAACTAGCCACACGCTCGCCGGATTCTCCCAATGTCGCGGTGACATCGGTCGAGTGGGCTCAAAAGGCCAGCACTGTCGTCGCGAATGCCATTGTGAGCATCCCGGAACGCGGAGCCGATTGGGTTCCCAGCCACTCTTGGGATGTCGACTGGCAGCACAAACTCGAGCCGATTCGCCGCGATGCCCATGCGGCCTGGGACGCGCTGTTGGACGAGATTCCGATGCCGAACCAACCACCGTCTTAATCTCGGTGGCCAGTCGAGAGTGTCGGTTCTGTAGTCTTGCCCCGGCTGCTGGCCCTGAACCGGGGAGGGTGCGTGGCCTCGTTCGCCGAGAACCAAAGGCGAGGGGAACCGACTCTCAAGAGCGACTGTTGCTCCCCGAAGCGGTAAGTCCGCCCTTGTCGAGGTGTGAGCGTTTGGATTGTCGGCGATTTCTCCGAAATCGCTGCCAACTTGCCATTCGTGAGGGTTCTGGATGGTGCGAGACGCGCGGGCGATTTCGCCGACAATGGCTTGGTCGCTTGGTCGGGAAGCTCCACCGACAAGCGTGATGGACACACCGCAATAGTCGTGAATCGCCCTCGAATTGCCGGATGGAGCGATCACCGATATACTTCCGCGTTCACCACACCCCTTGTTTTCACGCGGAGTCGGATGCCGGATGGCGAAAGAGAAGGAAGAAGGAATCGAAATGGAGGGCAGCGTCGTCGAGGCGCTCGCCAACACTCAATTT
>JANOKO010001473.1:0-1588 GCA_031419335.1 Planctomycetota bacterium | reverse complement strand
CACCATAGCCGCGATAGCTGCCGGCTACGCGCATCGCTTCCCGTAGTTTGTAAGAAGCCAAATCTTCGGCGGTGACAAAACTGCCATTCGCGGCCAAATCGGCCAACATTCGTTCCGCCAGCTCACCCGTATAAAAATCTTCTGGCCCATGTTTACCCAAATGACGCAGGGTGTTGGCATAGTCAGGGTTGCGCAACCGTTCGCCCACCAGCGCGGGAACCACCGGGGCAAGCCCGGTGGCGTGGCAGAGTCCAGGATCGCTACCGACCGAAAGACACTCAGTCATGCCGCTCTACGAGATCGAAACCAACGGGCACATCATGATCGGCTGGGCCGAGTCGCAGGAAGCCGCTCGGGGTCTAGCCACGGAGCATTACCCCGAAGACGAGGTCGTGCGGATCAGCAAGCGCCCTCACGATCTGTGGGTGATCTCGAAGCGGCTGCTCGGCCTGGAAACCAGCGACGCGCAGCCGTGCGATGTGGCCCGCGAGTGTCTGTCCCTCTCAAAAGGGGACAAGCTGCACGCCATTCGCCTCTACTGCCAGAAGACGGGCGTCGACCTGCACGAGGCGCAGAAGGCCATCGAGACGAACATGTCGCTGGGGTGGTGAAGGGGAACGATGTGGGTTGAGGGTTGAGCGACAGAGGGGATTCCCCTCGGTCCCAAGCTCCGCATCGTCGCGTGCCAAGCCGCATTCAAGTCCAGGAAGCACCTTGATGTCCTGATGTTCTGCCCCATTCAATTGGAGGTCGCTGCGGCTTGTGAGGGTGGAATGGGACGGCCTGGAAAGACCGTCCTACGGGCGGCGATGTCGCTCCGCGACTCGCATATCGCACACGCCAGACCATGTCTCTCGCCTCTGTACCCCGAAGGTTTGGGTTCCCTGGCCGCATTTCCCAGGGTGCGCTCCTGCGTCGCGACCCTGGGCTTTGCAGTGTAACCCCTTCGGGGTCGTACAAGTCCGACCCATCTGACGAGCTGACCCCACGCGAAAGGCCCACACCGTGCCGCTCGACTCCACACCTTCGGGAGTATCTCCAACCGCCTCACGAGGCGGTTCGATCACTGCCCGCCTCCTCGCCGTCGCCGTCCTCGCCGCTCTGTTCCTCAGCTTCTCCCTGGCCCGCTCTCCGATCCCCGGCGTCAACGAATCGCACTACCTCTGCAAGGCCCGGCACTACTGGCAACCCGACTGGTGCCGAGGCGATCTGTTCCTCGAATCGGCCAACCCGCACGCGGTGTTCTACCAGGCATTCGGCTGGTTCACGACCCGTCTGTCGCTGGCTCAGGCGGCACTCCTCATTCGCGGTGGCCAGTCGATCCTGCTGGCGATTGGCTGGCTGGCACTGGGAGTCCGCTGCCTGGGAGACACCCGCCGAGCGCTGACCGCCGCTGTCCTCTTTCTGCTGCTCCAAGCCACCGGCACCTGGTCCGGGGAGTGGCTGGTCGGGGGGGCGGAATCGAAAGTTTGGGCCTATGGGTTTCTGATGCTGGCCGCAGCCTGGGGACTCGATCGCGCGTGGTTGAGGTGTGCCATCGCGGGCGGACTGGCAGTGAGCATGCACCCCGTCGTCGGCTGCTGGGGAG
>JANOKO010001472.1:0-3233 GCA_031419335.1 Planctomycetota bacterium | reverse complement strand
TCACGCCGGGAGTCGTCAGCCAGGTGTCTTCGCCGCGTTTGACGAACAAGGTATCCAGACCGAGATCTCCACTGAGGAAATCGGCTCCTCGTCCGCCATCGAGGGTGTCATCTCCGTCACCACCGTACAGTTGGTCGGCTCCTCCATTGCCGTAGAGACGGTCGTTGCCGCTTCCGCCGTTGAGGATGTCCTTGCCGCTACCTCCTGAGAGGGAGTCGTGGCCTCCGTCGCCATTGACCAGGGTCTCCAGTCCGATGGTACTCCCGATCGTCACGGAGTCATCCCCCTCTCCCGCGTTGATAATGATCTTTGAGACGGCGGAAGATTTCGCTCTGAGCAGTAGCTTACCATTGATGTTGACATGAATTCCCAGAGAGAATTGATCGAGCCTGATCGTGTCGTTCACGTTCGACCCGGTCACTGTCAGCACTCCATTTTGCAGAGCGACCATCGGTTTGATCGTGAGGAATCTGCTGGCGACATACTTGCCGACGGATTCTCCCGATGAGAGCCCCGCCGTGTTATCGAAGTTGAAGTGAATGCCCCCGTAGACGCGGCTGATACCGGCTTCGGCGGCAGCCTGTTTGAAGCCGGTGAAGCCTCGGTCGGCGACTCCCGCCACTTCGGACCTGAGGACAAAGGCGAACTGATCCGTCCCTAAGAATGCTCCCAGCACCGCTGCACCCGCACCGCTGAATGTACTATGCCCCGAGGTATATGTCGGGAATGGAGGCGTCGGAATGAACGGAGTCCAGGCGGCATCCTTCGTCGTGGCGGCGTTACTATCCAGGTCAGCATTGCGAATCGCGGTGACCGGTCGCCACAGATCAAACGTGTACTTCGCGTCCCAGGACGTCATCGCTGCATCCGCCAAAGCGATATTCAGCATGGCGAACAGCTGGGCGTTCTCATCGATGGAGAGGCACTTCGATTCCGAGACCGACTGCGCGATCATATTCCACTGTCCCGGTGGAGTGGCAGTGCCTCCTCCACCCGCCCAGAATTTTGCGATGTTGGATTGATCCGCAGTGCGCGTCGTGCTGGTAGACGAACCGATCTCCTGGACCTGATTCAGATCGACCGCATACGCCACGGAGTTCAGTTTCGGCGGCGCTAGGGGCCGGAACTGGGATCCCTTGGTCAGTGCAAACGTCTTGACCTTGGGCCACTGCGGTAGCAGTGGTGCCGCGAATGCGGGCGGCGTGGGCTGCCAATCACCCGGGTCAGTTCCGGGAGTGTATGGCACGACTGTGGTGCTGCCGTCGGTCGACCGCAGATTCAGAATGGCAGTCGCTACTGTATTACCAAGGTTCACGCCCGCGGTCTTCGCGAGCCCGTCCGCCACAGTTGCCAGAGAGGTTGCCAGTTGAGCATCGAGGGTTGCTTGATACGTCGGGAACAGCGCCGACAACGTACGGTATGCCGCTTGGGCCACCGCAGCCTCTTTCGAGGTCACTAAGGATGTCGCGACCTTGCTCAGGTAAGGAGTGTACTTCCCCTCGATCGAGTTCACCGCGTCATACACCGCGAGGCTCACGATGGCCATGGCTCGAGATCCCAGAGGCGGAGCGGGCTTCACCGTCCGAACCGCGTCAAGCAAGATGTTGTTCCAGCGGACGACCATGTCTGCTGACAACATTTTCCGGTCTTCCAGAGTCTGCACCGCAGCTGCCCCCGAAACCAACGGACCACGCGAGGTTCGGCGACGGCGAGAGGGGAGAGTTAAGCAGCGCAGGAGTTGCTGAAACATGATTCGAGGTCCAGATCCATTTGGTACGCCAAGGTGGGGTTGTGCCATGCGACACGATCAAGCCGCTTGTTCCGACTTGGAAATCGTGGCGTTCTTTTCCCTTTCGACCGGACTTGATGTGTGCTTGAGACGCTGTCCTGCGGCAAATCGCGGAATCTGTGACGGATCGGTCATCAGTTCGATTGAACCGAAAAAAACTAATGTTCTGAAAGATGCGGGAGCATACTGTGGAGGCGCTTCGCCCGGTTCAAAGGCGGGTTCCGCAACCCCGCCTGATGCAGAGACTCATGACCAGTGCTCAACACGTTCTGGACCTGGCTTAAGGTCGTGCCGCTGTTCCCAATTGTCCTTCGGGGGCGGCATCCTTCAGGAATTCATTGAGCCTGGACCGCATTGTGGCGACGCGATCGGGCTGCTGCTCAGCCAGATTCTTCGTCTCCCCGACATCAGTGGAGAGATCGTACAGCTCCCAGTGTTCTGTCTGCCCCACGCGGCGATTGCGCCGGGGGCGCTCCGGCAACTCCGGAGCCTGTTCACCGTCACGTGGAGAGGCATTTTGCAGTAGCTTCCAGTCTCCGATCCGGCGGGGTGGACGGGTCTGGAGGCTTTGCGTACGGCCCGGTCCGCGAGCGAGGTCACGTTGCATGCAGGGCCATCCGCAGAGCCTCCTGACCCTGCCACCCGCCGCGCCCACACTGGCGGTCCAAAGCGACCGCCAGATGGCATCCCCAATCACCCCTCATTCGGCGGTGGGGACACCGTCGACAGTGGCACCGCCGCCGACAGTGGCACCGCCGCCGACAATCGCTCCGCCGCGTGAACGGCTACATCCACGGGGGCGGAGAACCAATGGGTGTTATGCATTTCGAATAGCACGGGTAATACCCGTCAGGTACGGTCGTGTTATTAACCGGTGGATAGCAGAACCCCGGTGATAAACCCAATGTACCGACGGTGATGGAATCTCCGAGGAGACCACCCTGAACCCCCGGGCAGACACGACCACACACACAGTTCTGTGAATTGGGAATGACTTGGTAGTATGCTCTCGGCAACGCATTTTCACCATCTGGGTGGTGTGAATTGTTGCCGCCCGGAATGTTGAAGTAACCTGCACACTCCACCTCATCTTTGAAGATGACGTGCTGATCGCCGCCATTACCCATCACTCGAACGTAGTTGGCTGTGGTTTGATAAACACAACCCGAGCCACAGGGGGGAGGTTCGGTTTCTATGTCTGCCTCCACGATCCCCAGGCCGACCAGCAGCACGGCCATCGCAACCAGAATCCACGTCTTCATGTCATTCTCCTTCGCCGACTGGGGGATCGGCACTTCCAATGGGGCGCGGCGAATCGGAATGAATCACCGTGGACGACGAGGAACCTCGTCGTCGGTGCCAGATCACACCCAGGATCGTGATTGTCACACTTAGTAGAGTCCCCAGACCCCACGTGAGGAATGTGTGTAAGGGACGCGGGGCC
>JANOKO010001471.1:0-1168 GCA_031419335.1 Planctomycetota bacterium | reverse complement strand
CATTTCCTGCTTTGTGTATTCCACCTTTGTCGTAAGGGTTGGTGAATCTGTCGTCTAGCGACCATGAAAACGAACATGTTATTTGAGCGAACACTGCGCGATCAACTCCATTACAACAACCACAGGTAACAACTTTGGTGCAGCTCCATTCGTATGAGGGGTTGCTTCCTCCCATGACAGTCACTGGGTGGTTCCAGAAAAAACAATCGATTGCCGCATCAACAATGTCGCTCTTACTTCGAACTCCCATGTCCTTGAGTCGATCTCTGTCTGCTGAAGATGCTGAGCCACAACCTGCCACTAATCCCCTCATCTCCCTTGTCAATACTCGGTCCTCTTCACGTTCAACTTGAGAATGAACCTCTTTGTACCAGCGATCAAATACACCGACATCTCGGAGATTTACTGGGGTTCCTTTGCCAGTCTGGTAATGTGCCCAGAAATCATCGCAGTTCCAGGTAGGTATTATTCTAGGCCCGCCGGGCCATAGATTGTTGGACCCGATAATTGTCACATCTGCAACTTTACCAAGAGGGTCAGTTCTTTGAGTTGCAAACCACCCCGCATACGTATTGTACCCATCCGGATACAGAATCGGATCATGGCTCAGGAACCTCCCCTTCCGCCCTTCGTACATGCGGGCGTTGAAGTGGTAGAGGCCGGATTCGGCGTCGTACTCTTGGGCGGTGTACAGGTACGGGTTGCCGATGAACGAGGCAGTGCGGGTGGTTGTCCCCACTCCGTCGAGGATTGTCGGTTCGCCGTAGGCGGTATAGGCGTAGCGCTCCACGGGCGTGCCGCTGTTGTCGGTCAGGGCCGTGATGCTGTATTGTTGGTTCCGGTGATAATAGTGGAGGGACGAGGGATTAGAGACGAGAGACGAGAGCCAGACGCAGATTGGCTCGTCGACGTACGACCCGTTGACATAGCTGCGTGCTGGAGCAGCCGCAACTGAGGCGGCAGCGTACTCGGCTACAACGGTCTGGCCATCGCGCACAAACACCGTATCAGCTGCTCCCGCATTGGTGGAGGTCACAGTCATCACAGCTACACCTCGCATGGACATCGCTCAGGAAGGAATTGTACCTGCGGCAGCACAGTCTCGTCGAGACACCTCTTGTTCCTGCGTCACCCAGACATCCAAAGCGATGTCTGGGCCACCCCGCCC
>JANOKO010001470.1:0-3566 GCA_031419335.1 Planctomycetota bacterium | reverse complement strand
CACCGTGCGGCCCCAGGTCGGGCATCTCGCGCTTGTACTGCAGTTCGTAACGGGCCAGGATTTCCGCTTCGGTGATTTCACCCGCTTGCTTTTCCAACTCTTCGTACACGGGTTCGACATAAGCCAGTCGCACGCGGCGAGGGAGATACAACCCCGGTCGGCCTTCCGCTAACTTTCCATCGGCAGTGGTGTTGGGGAAATTCGCTTTGTACTCTTCAAAGGTCTTCTGGAGATCGGCTGCACTCGGTTTCACAACCTTGTCGATGAAGTCTTCAATCGGGAGGCCCACAAACTGAGCTGACTGCCGCGTATTCAACTTGCGATGCAGCTCCCAGACATCGGCGGGGGTCATGCGGGTTCCGCCCACTAGGATTTTTGCCGCCTGCCGTGCGCGCATTTCATGTCGAATGGCGTCGATGATCGTATCTTCGTTGATCTTCGTACCTGGGCCACTGCGGTAATGGTCAGCCATGGCCTCGATCGCATCACCGAACACTTGCTGGGTCAGTTGATCTTTCCCGTCGACATCTTTGCCGACCACTTCTTTGAGGAAAGTCATGACTGCTTGATCGGTGACTTCAATCTGCAAATCGTCAGCTTCCCGGCTGAGCAACTCCGTAATCACGATGTCTTCCGTCGCATTCTGGGATCCGAATCCGAACAGAAACTGAGGGAGCTGAAATTGAGCAAGAAAACTCGCTGCGGGATTTCCACCGTGGTAGACCCGAGTGATCATCTGGTTGGCCAGAGTACGCTGGAGATGGCGATCTTCCAGATCGCTGTGGGAAAGATTCCCCGAAGTGGCTGTGATCGCCCCAGCCGGTCTCCCCATAAACATGAAAACCAGCGTGATCGCCAGACCCAGGACGCCGCCAAAGATGGCGTTCTCGCCGGACTTGCCTTCACCAGCTCCCCACACCCAGCCCACAACGGCCATGCACCCCACGACCAGTGTCGCGACGCCAATGGGGGACATATTCCCCGAATTGTTCGTCGCGTCGCTGACGAGAAATGACAGCACGGCTGTCCCAGTGACGGCGGCCAGGGCGACCTTCTGGTGCCGGCGGAAGAACTCAAACGGTGTCGACATCCGTGATCCTTGACTGCATGACGTGCCCGGTAAGACGGGCGTGAGTGTCCTGCTGGCTCTGCTCTGGCTTCCCGGAGTCGACCAGTCGAGATTTTTCCCGAGATGCGATTCTCGACCTCAAACAGCACCTGACCGCAGAAAAGACTGAGGTTTTGCAATGCCAGAGATCGAGGAACCGTAACCCGGCACAGGAGCCGTGACTTGACAACGCGGCGCGAAATTCCGTAAGGAAGCTCACAACGTGTTGTGGTCGGTGGGTGGCGAGCCGCATTGTAGCTCGCCCCACCCCCCCCGCAAGAGGGACCAGAAGAGAGCCGTCAGCGATCAGCTTTCAGCAGTCAGCCTGAGGGTGGTTGGCGGCGGGCGACGGCAGACGGTCGGAATTTCGCGCAGTGTCTGGCTGACAGCTCACTGCTGACCGCTGACAGCTTTTTGCTGACAGCTTCTCTCAAGAATCGGGTGATCGGTGTCTGACAAGTTGAAGAGCAAGAAGACCTTGGTGATCGTGGAATCGCCCGCCAAGGCCAAGAAGATCGGCGGCTTCCTCGGCAGCAATTACGAGGTGCTGGCCAGCGTGGGGCACATTCGCGACCTGCCGCAAAAGGCCGCTGATGTGACCGCCGAGATGAAAGCGCTGGGCTGGACGGCCTTGGGCGTCAACGTCGAGCAGGACTTCGCCCCGCTCTATCTGGTGCCCGCCGAGAAGAAGAAAACCATCGCGGAGCTAAAACGAGCCCTCAAGGGAGCTGACGAACTCATTCTGGCGACCGACGAAGACCGCGAAGGCGAGAGCATCGGCTGGCACCTGGCGGACCTGCTGCAACCCAAAGTGCCCGTCAAGCGGATGGTGTTCTCGGAAATCACGAAGCCAGCGATCCTGGACGCGCTGAAGCACACCCGCGACCTCGATATGAATCTGGTCCGGGCGCAGGAAACCCGCCGCGTCCTCGACCGGCTCTACGGCTACACCCTCAGCCCCCTGCTATGGAAGAAAGTGGCCCCCAAGCTCTCCGCCGGGCGGGTGCAGAGCGTCGCTGTGCGGGTCATGGTCCAGCGGGAGTTGGAGCGGCTGGCGTTCAAGATCAGCGAGTACTGGGATGTTGAGGCCAACGTCAGCCCGTTCCCGCCCGAAAAAGAGGCCAAAGCTCAGGCCGCATTCAAGGTGAAACTCGTAAGACAACGTCAGTCTGAATCTTCTGAATGGAAATCGATTGCAGCTGGCAAGGATTTCGATGATGCCACCGGCGAGCTGAAGTCTCAAAGCAAAGCGGTTCATTTGCTCGAAGCCGACGCTGTTCGCATCGCCATTGAGACTGGTGATCCGGGGCAACAGTGGATCGCGAATGAGCCGGAACAAAAGCCTGGTCGACGCAAAGCACCACCACCATTCACCACAAGCACTTTGCAGCAAGCAGCTAACGGCTGGCTCAAGCTGTCGGCCCGACAAACAATGACTGCGGCTCAACGCCTCTACGAAGAGGGGCATATCACCTACATGCGTACCGACTCAACAAGCCTGTCGCAGGAGGCGCTTTCGGCAGCCCGTCATGCTGTGGAGAGCCGCTACGGAGTTGATCGCGAAACTGGCAAGGTCTTTTACAGCGGTCCTCGACAGTTTGCCTCCAAGACGAAGAATGCTCAGGAAGCTCACGAAGCCATTCGGCCAGCGGGTGACAATTGGGAAACCGCCGCTGAAAAGCGATTGGGTGGCGTTGAGGCCAGTCTCTACGACTTGATCTGGCAACGCGCCGTTGCGTCCCAAATGGCAGACCATGAGTTCCTGACGACGACATATTCCGTCGAATGTGGAAACTCTGAATATCAAACCAGCGGAACGATCGACACATTCCTCGGGTATGAGGTTGTCTATCGGGCACTCGGAATCAAGCGAGATGCAACCACCCT
Source organism: Planctomycetota bacterium (assembly GCA_031419335.1). Classification (GTDB taxonomy): domain Bacteria; phylum Planctomycetota; class Planctomycetia; order Planctomycetales; family Planctomycetaceae; genus TH-plancto1. The sequence continues at coordinate 571 of JANOKO010001470.1, read as the reverse complement.
CCCAGATATCCACAAGGGGGAGAGGCTGTTTCTCTACCCTGCTGATCCACCCATCGATTGGAAAGTGCGTAAGCCGCAAATCGAGGCATTGAAGGCGACGCGGGAGGGGAAGCAGGCTGCGACAGTTCTAATGCCAAATCCCAACCCGTTACAGCACTTCACGCAACCCCCCGCTCGCTACACGGAAGCGACGCTCGTCAAGAAGCTCGAAGCCGAAGGGGTTGGCCGGCCGTCGACGTACGCCAGCATTATTAGTACCGTCCAGGACCGTGGTTATGTGACCAAAGACAGCAACCAACTGATCCCCACCTTCAAGGCGTTCGCCGTCTCGAAACTGCTGGAGGAATACTTCCCCAAGCTCGTCGACCTGCAATTCACAGCCCAGATGGAGCAGTCGCTGGACGACATCTCCAACGGCGTCCAGGAGTACCTGCCGTACTTGCGTCAGTTCTATTCCGGTGAGCAAGGGCTCGAAGCCACGGTCAAGCACCAGGAAGCCAACATCGACCCCAAAAAGGCGTGCAGCGTTGAGATCGCTGGGCTGAACGCCACGGTCCGCATCGGTCGCTAT
>JANOKO010001469.1:0-2686 GCA_031419335.1 Planctomycetota bacterium | reverse complement strand
CAGGAACCAATGATGGGTGTTCGACCATTCACGATCTGCATTCTGGTGACCCTGTGGATCACTCCGATTCGAGCGGAGGGGGAACTGCCGACTCCAACGGGCCATGCTCCACCCGTGTGTGTGATCCTCATCGGCGGCATCGACTCCGACCCCACGCCCCAGCAAATCACAGGCACCACCCCGCGCGGGCAGGGACAGAGCGGACTGTATCAACTGGCAGGTGATCTCGCAGATCAGGGACTCTCCACCGAGTATTTCAACTGGAACGGCACCCGCGCTGGGAAGTTCAAGGAGAAGCCGCCCAGCGCCGCTGGAATCGCTCAGTTCATCAAAGCCCGTCGCATCTCGCACCCCGCGGAACGCTTGGCGATTATCGCAAATAGCTGGGGTGGGCACACCGCCTGGGAGGTGTGCGAGGAACTCTGCGAGCCGGAAATTCCCATTGAGATGGCGGTGTTCCTGGATCCCTCATCGACTGGGCGGTCCAAGACTCCTCGGCCAGCCCAGCTCCCGCGGTGCATCAAGGCGGCACGCAATTACTATACTCGCAACGTCTTCGGTTGGCGGGAGTGGCCCGATGAATTGCGGTTGGTGAATGTTGATCTGGGCGACGCGAAACTGGGGTTTCTTGTCCCGGGTGGGCCGCGATACGACGCCACGTTTGATGCTCGGGCTCACATCGCCGCGGAATGGGATCCCCGCATCCATCGCGAGATTACGAATGCCGTGGTCGAGCTATTGCCTGCCAAAAGTGACTCGGTCAAGGGAAAATAGTGCGACGCATTCCGCCACCGGGGTCAGGCGGCAATTGCCGCTCTTACTCACAACCGTGCATGTCAGCAGGCTGTCCTCCGAGATTCATTCCCCCTTCACCGTCAACTCTCTCCAGGATCTCCGGCGATTGCATCGCCGAATACCGTGTGTGTGACGATCCCGTTCGAGCAGTTTCAGAATTGCGGCTTGCTCGGTGCAGTCAGTCCACCCCTTTTGGCGGTCCGTACTCCCCCAGTGTCTATTAGAGCGGGTCTTTACACATTCCCAGCCATAAAAATCCGCGACCTCTTCGCCCCGAAGGGGCCGGACTCGATAGCCCAGAGCGGAGCAGAACGACGCCAGTCGTGCCGCGCAGTCCTGGGTCCGCGAGCACAGCAGAGCTACATCCAGCCCTGGAAGGGCGTCACTCCGAGCCGCCAAAATGGTGCGCCCGTATAACATTCCCCCGCTCACTGGGAATGGCTGCCGCTCCGGGAGTGGGACATTCGGACCATCCCGACGGACGGTGCGGTGGCGGACCAATCCCGCGCGCGGAGTTTGGTTTTCGAGGCTCTCTGAAAAACAGATCTGTCGCGAGGTTCGCACCGCCCTTCATCATGCAGTCGGCACGCTCGCCGGACTTGTCCATTGTGCGTTCAATCTGGGCCAAAACCGGGAACTCAAGACTAGGCTCTTCTTCCGCATTCCTTGCCGACCACCCATGTTTCGGAAGCTGGGTACTCTGATTTGCACGATGGACAGCTACCCCGTGAACTGCTGTCGGATGTGATTTATAAACACGACTACTATCTCTCGAATGCGGATGTAGAAACGCCGCATAAAGAGGTCGCCCGCGCCCGCCAAATGATCGCATCCCAGATCGAACACCACCTCCAATCCCCCACACCGCTTCGACCGCCCAACGCTGGCTCCAACGCAATGAACTCGCCCGAGCCTACCTCTACAAATCCCGTAACCTCCTGTCGCCACTGAGGAACCAACGCAGAACCTAAACCGGACAGTAGAAGTCGTTGTCACGGTGTGCTCCGATTCTCAGTTAAACCAGATCGCAAACCCGAAGAACTGTCCCTGGAAGACACGCGTCAGGTTGTCCCAGGTCTCCGGGCGAGACAATGGGCCTTTCTCAACATAGGGCAGGGCGGCTGTACCTTGAATGAGCAAGACTAAATCGAACCGGGCCGGTTCCTCGAAGAACCGCTTGAGATTAAAGCCACGGCCTTGAGCGGGGACATCAGTCATTCCCCCAAAGAAGAATTGGTCATAGTCGCGCCAGAACGGGGCGAGCTTGCGCCCCTCGAGCAAGTCTTCCATCTCGGTCAGCACCCCGTGCCAGCCATCAATGAAATCCTGAGTCACGGGGATGCGCAATACGCCGATCTGCTTCGGGTTCGGAAGCCATTCCTGGTCGTTGTCGGTCTCGGCCCGGATCAACACCCACGATTCCCGCGAGGTCCGAATCATCTCCAGTAAGTGGCGTCGCGCGGACGGCATGCGCTGGGGCTCCTTGAGCGGAAAGTCCGCGAGGTGGACCGCCGCGACCGCGTCCATGATTTGCCGACTGAAGCCTCCGTGGCCCTGATTTCCAAGATCAAGTGGTTCGGTCACGACTCGGGGTGACACGGCTTTCGGGTAGATCAAGTGGCCCGCCACATCAAACATTCGCTGGTGGTCATACGCCAGCACAATGTCGCACACCGCACAGAGAAAATGGCAATATCCCCTCAGCCACGGGACATCTCCGTTGTCGAACATGACCTTGAAGTCCGCACCAGGAGTGCCAGGCCGAACTCGATTGGCAACGCCGAACAGGACCGCGAAGCTCTCCTTGTCATCGGACTTTCCGTCCCCATTCAGGTCGAGCCGGATCGACAGCAGGTCGATCGAGAGTTTGACTTCTTTGGTGAGGTCGACC
>JANOKO010001468.1:0-1274 GCA_031419335.1 Planctomycetota bacterium | reverse complement strand
GTCTACGCCCAGTTTCGACGGGAGTCGGCGTCTGCCACAGATGCCGAGTTGCAAACGTACTTTAAGACACTCTCGAAGGAGGTCCAGGACGAACTGTTGCAACAGCGAGCCGAGGATTTCAAGTCGGAACTGCGATTGCGTCGTTTGGCAGGAGATCCAGATATCGCGGAGCTGCGAAATCTCGGAAGCATGTTTAGCGTGGGGGCGTACATCGAAGGACTCGGTCGCCGGGGAGGTTTTCTCCGAGGACCGAATGGGGAGGGGCGCCCCGGAAGTCCGAACGGTGATCGTCCGCCTCGCGAAGGAGAACGCGGCGGACCATTCCGCCCAGGGAACGGGCGAAGAGGTCCGTTCGGAGATGGCCCACCACCACGTCCCGGCGAGGGTGATGGCCCGCCGCCGGAAGGAACGGAAGGCGAAGACCGTCCCCCACGGAACGGTGAAGAGCGTCCACCCCAATAACGTCGGGGACATCGCGTTACTCTTGAGCCACTCGCCGCAGCCGGAGCGACTCCCGATCAAACCAGGCCGAACCGTGCCGCGCCCGCAACTCCAGCACCAGTTCTACGTCCCGCTGATCCTCGGGCACGGCGATGTCGAACGTGACCAGCTGCCAGTCATGCGTGCCGACCAGTTCATTTGACCGCCCCGTTTGGAGGCGACGAATCCCGGCCCCGCGCCCTTGGTCCTCCGGGATCGGGATCACGCTGTCGGTTTTGATACGGGCTTCGAAGCGGTAGCTCCCTTTCGGGAGCAGCACGCGCCGTCGCCACGACGACGAGAAGTCTCCGAACGGCTCGCGCGTGATCGAGTAACTCGCCACCCCGACCAGGTCGACCTCTTCCAGCTTGGCCTCCTCCGCCTCGACCGACGCACCCCAGTCAGTGAGGTGGAGCACACCCTGTTCGTCGAACTGCACCGGCGTGGGCATCCCGTCGTTGATTAACTCCTCCAGAGCCTCGGCCCGCTGCGTCAGCCGGTCCTTCAGTTCATTCACCCGGTCGCCGTGGGCTGCCGCCTGATCCGCGTTGTTCGACTCCAGAATCGGCTTGAGCAGTTCTCGCTTCTGGTCGATCTTCGGGAGCCAGCGGTCGACCGGACGCAACAGCTGCGACAGCTTCACAAGCCGCTCGCGGTACTGCCCGCGCCACTCGTCATTCTGCATCACCGCAGCTGCCAGTAGAGAAGCGGAGTGGTCGTAGAGTCCGGCTCCGGGATCGCTGAAAAGCTGGTCCATGCCATGCGGCAAGAAGACGCCCTTCCCTTGCGGCGGG
>JANOKO010001467.1:0-2710 GCA_031419335.1 Planctomycetota bacterium | reverse complement strand
ACCCTATACCCATTTTCAAGGCGGCGCGATCCTGCTCCCGCATGAGGTGCTTCCGATCGCGGCCAGTCTTGATGGCAACTCCAGCAAGCTGTGGGTCGTCGTCGACGATTTCCTCAGTCACAGCCTGGAAGACCCGAGTCGATTGCCGATTCCGCCGCCGTGGAAACTAACCCACACCTTCAAGTTCCACGAAGGGAACCGGTTGCCGACCCGCCTCGAGGTCCGTGAGTACGTTCGAACCGGGCCGTGAGTGGATGATTTGTGGCATCCAGCTTCTGGCCGAATTCACAGCCCTCATTTCACGCGCGCCCGGGCCTTTTCATACACTCGCACATATTCCGCTGCACTGCGTGCCCAGGACCAGTCACGGGTCATCCCATTGCGGATCAAGCGGTTCCAAGTCGGCTTGTCATGTTGGTACACCCCCACCGCTCTCCAGACGCACGTCAGAAAGGCATCCGCTGCAAATGCGGAGAACTTGAACCCGTTGGCGGTCCCATTCCCAATAGTCTCCGGCGAACAGTCAACGACCGAGTCCGCCAGTCCGCCGACGTGATTCGCAATCGGCGGTGTGCCATAGGCCGAACTATACATCTGGTTGAGACCGCAAGGCTCGAATTGACTGGGCATCAGGAAGGCATCGATCCCCGCTTCGATGCGATGGGCCAAACCTTCGTTGAAGCCAATAATCGCAGCCACTTTGGTCGGGAACTGGACTTTCAGTTCCTGAAGCCACTTCTCGTACTTCGTTTCTCCCGTCCCCAGGCAGACAAATTGCACATCGGCCCGAAAGAGTTCCGCTGCCCGTGAGGCAATCAATCCCAGCCCCTTCTGGTCGGTCAAGCGCGAGATCAGCCCCAACAGCATCGCATCGGGTCGCACCGGCAGGCCGACCTCCCTTTGCAGGGCCATCTTGCAGGCCGCCTTGCCCTCTTTAACCGTTTCCAGAGTATACCTTTGAGCCAGCGCGGTGTCGGTACTCGCGTTCCATTCAGTCGTGTCGACTCCGTTGAGGATCCCGACGAGGGCATCACCACGTGATTGCAGAGCCGGGTCGAGTCCATATCCGAGATCGGGTCGGCAGATTTCCTTAGCGTACGTGGGGCTGACCGTGGTCACGACCTCGGACATGGCGATCCCGGCCTTGAGCAGATTCAGTTCGCCATAAAACTCCAACTGACGCCAGTTGAACAACTCCCAACGCAGCCCCGAGAGCTTGTATGTCCACCAGGGAAACCGCCCTTGGAACGCCATATTGTGAATCGTGAAGACACTGGCGGTCTTCTGAAACCACGGCTGAAGCCGGTATTCGCTGGTCAGCATCGCGGGGATAATTCCGGTCTGCCAGTCGTTGGCGTGAATGACATCGGGCTGCAAATCGAGCTGGCGGGTGGTCTCGAGTACGGCCCGCGAGAAGAAGAGAAACCGTTCTGCGTTGTCGGTGTAGTCGTGCCCCTTGTCGACATAGAGTCCCGCCCGATCAAAATATTCGGGCTGGTCGATCAGCAGAACTCTGACCTGCGATCCAGGGAGCATGGTCGAGCGAATTTCGGTTTCGACACGTTTCTCTCCAACAGGGATCGTGAGCTTGCAGACCGGTTCCCCAGCGAGGTTCGGGTTGATCAACTTCCGATAGTAAGGCAGGACCAGTGTGACTGTGTGTCCCAGTCCAGCCAGAGCCTTGGAGAGTCCGGAGACAACATCGGCCAGACCACCGGTCTTCGCAAAGGGGTTCGCCTCTGAGGCGGCCATCAGAATACGCATGTTGTCACTCCACGATTCCATCACTTCAATCAGACTCGAGCGGCACAGAACCAGGGGGCTTGAATCAACCGTGCCGACACCCGGTTCCGCAGCTGTGCTGGCCAGTTGGCGGGGCGCACTGTCCCATGACCGGCAGCGAGCGGCTGCCCCCTCCGGCCACATGGCCCGCGGGAGCGCTCATCAGTTTATCGACGGTCGTGGACAGGCAATGGGGACACGCGGGAGTCTCATCTCGACGGACGAGTTCCTCGAAATGACGACTGCACTTGCGGCACTGAAAATCGAACATTGGCATGGGCATCTCCCAGGAATCGCGGAGCAGTGGGTCGACGGCGCGACACAGGCCGTCCGCGATGGAAACGGCAGATTCCCTCTTGGGATGAGGAAAACCGTCACTTGCGTCGGGCAGTGTACTGTGGAGTGATGTGCCTCGCGACGGAGGAGAGGCTCTAGGAATCACGGAAATCCCCTGAGAACACCTCAGTCGTTTTCGATCGGTGACGGGAGCCGGGTCACAGGTTGTTGTCTCAACATGGTTTTGACGAGCACTCTAACCTGTTATTGTTACGGGCGTTGTGATTCGTCTTCGAAGGAGTTTCGGCCTGTCAATGTCGACCGCTGATGCCATTCCTGATCCCTCTCCGGTTCCATTCGGAGGCGTGCTGACCGTCGGTAATTTTGACGGAGTCCACCTCGGTCACCAGGTCATGATCGAGCAATTGGTCGCCCTGGGTCGTGAATTGGGCACCCGCGCGATCGCGGTCACGTTTGATCCGCCGCCGCTGGCCCTACTGGCTCCAGATCGCGTGCCACCCCAGTTGACGACTCTCCCGCAAAAAGTCGAATTGATCCGTGGGCTGGGTGTGGATGAGGTACTCGTCTATCCCGCCACACGTGAGTTGCTCGCTCTGACCGCAGCGCAGTTTTTCGAGGAAGTGCTGCTCGT
>JANOKO010001466.1:0-5485 GCA_031419335.1 Planctomycetota bacterium | reverse complement strand
GGGATCGAGTAGGTATGCAGTTCCTTGTTGTCCTCGAAGATGAGCCGCGATTTCCCGGCAAAGGCGACCAGCTTGGAAGAGGCCCCACTCAGCTTGATCGGAGTCAGAGCGCGATTCTCAGCCAGTCCGAAGATGGCAATGGTGCTGTCCCACTGCGGCTTGCCAGCGAGGTATTTGCCATCGGGACTGAGAGCCTGCCCCTGGCTGCCTCCCCATTCGAGGTTCCGCACCTGCCCGATTTTCTTTTTGTCAGTCAGACTCCAGACCTCGCGAAACTGCTTCTTGTCGTCGTTCAGTCCGAGGGCCACAAAGGGACCGGGAGTGGCTGGGTACAATACCCGGAGACGCGTCGACTCGACAAAGTCAGGTCCGATCGCCCCCAATGACGGCATTCTGAGGCTCAGCTTCGAGCCCGCTGGCGCGTAGCTGCCCGTGGGGGCCGGATCGATCGCGAGTGACCAGCTTGCGGCTTCAGCCGATGGATTCGCTGCCACCCCGACTGGCTGGGATACTGGCGTTTTGGCTGAAGCAGCGAGATCCTTCTCGGGTAACATGGGCTTCGCGGAGACCGGCACGTCGGGCTTCACGGGCACGATGGCGGGAATCACGGACTGGATCGGCTTGGCCGGTGGAGGTGAAACCGGTGTGTCGGGTGTTGGCGGGTCAGGCGTTTGAACGGTGGATGGCAACTTAGGATTTGTGGTTGTCGCAGGTGTCTCGGATCGAGTTCCAAACGGGCTGGCCGACGTGGAGGGGGTGGGACCACCGAATGGCTTCGCCGAATTCGACGCGAGGTGTGGTGCCGTCGAAGGTGTCGTTCCGGTCGATGGCTGCGGTATCGTACTTCCCCCCGTGGCATACGGATTGACTGGGGGAGGAGCGGGCGCCCCGCCACCGCACCCCCAGAGGCAGAGGGCGAACATCACCCGTAAAGCCCGCTGGGGAAGGCCATGTGTCGGCATCAGTCACTCCCCGTTTCAATTACGTTCGCGGACAAGGGTCAGTTTACGCGGTTCTGGTTCGTCTTCAAGTCGCAACGGTTTCTCGGCGCTCTGGATGGTCCCAGTGATCCATCAACTCTCGATTGCGCTGTAAGAAGGGTTCGGCCCAATGGTAGCTATCGAGCACCCCCTGTACCGAGCGACCCATCTGGAACAGTGCGGCATAGAGAGCCTCGATCGTGGCCAGGCCTTCCGCCGGGTCTTCAAACACTCGCGATTGTCGCGGATACGCCGTCTGCCACGGTCCCAGGCTACGAACCGGAACATCAGAGTAGGACTTCTCCATTTTCGCGGCCCACCTCCACGACCCATCGAGGAGCAGCAATCCCCGGTGTTGATCGCCACGCGACAATTGCGGTCCGCCCAAGCCCAGCCGCACGTACCCCTCAAGCGACTCCGTGCCGCGTTTGGGATAACGCCAAAACACAAACTCACCCGTTTTCCGCAGCGGCTCGATCGAACACTTGCTGCGTTTTTCGGCTCGGTGGACCACGAGAATTGTCGAAAGAGTCATGCCTGAGACTTCAGGTGGGAGATCTCGGCCAACAGGGTGGCGAGCTCTTTTTCCAGCCGGGGCACATCCGCCGGGTCGTCCGGCTGCTGCTTGGCCCCAGCCAGTTGTTGTTGGAGATTGGACAGTTTCTTCTTCGCGACTTCGAGCTGCTTCTGGACCTTTTTGTTCATCGCAAGCGCCTTAGCGAGTGGAATTTCTGTGCTGCGTGCCATGATAGCAAGAATCGCACGTCTCGCGTCAGAGTGACGGAGCGTGCCATCCTGTTCGACGGCAGTGCGTCGCCGAAGTCGGTCTTTCCGCTTAGAATCCGTGCAGAATACAGGGCGTTCGGAGGGACTGATTCGATGAGTCTGTGGAACTTGCTGGCGGCTGACACAGCGGAGAAACCTGCCCACTGGGCGATACAGGCCATCCGTTGGCTGTTGAGTCCCGCATGGTTCGGAATCGGTCACTTGACCTGGATCACGCTCGGGTTTGGGCTGGTGGTCACGCTCGTGTTAATAGTCATCAGCAAAGTGCCTTTGTCGTACAATCTGAATAACTTGCGAGTGCGCTGGAAGAACACGGGGATGACAGCCTTGGCATTCACACTGGTCCTGAGTGTCATGACAATGATGCTGGCCTTTGTCGCCGGTATGACGAAGCTGACCCAGACGAGCGGCCATCCCGAAAATGTGATCGTGCTCTCGGCGGGGACCACGGACGAGGGATTCAGCACTCTGGGATTCGGCGATGTCAGCGACATTGCCAATCAAGCCGGTGTCGAAGTGTCGGGCACGCAGCGTCTGGCGAGCCAGGAGACCTACATGGTGGTGAACCAGCCGCTCGCGAATGCTCCTCCCCATCGCCCCCAGCGGAGGTTTCTGCAAATGCGGGGGATTGACAATCCGCAGATCGCGGGTCTGGTGCATCAAGTCACACTGGATGCAGGCGGAGTGTGGTTCTCCGAGGCTGGGGTCCGCGCAGGGACGACAGACGGGCAGTCGATGATTGAATGTGTCCTGGGCGAGGGACTGGCCAGACAGATGGCCCGCGATGACATGACTCTGGTGGCGTCTGGCAAGGCAACGCTGACGACGGGCGATACGTTCTTGTTGAACGATCGCACATGGGTTGTCGCGGGAATCATGCGGAGTTCGGGGTCGTTGTTTGACAGCGAGGTGTGGGCCAAACGCTCACTCGTGGGAGCCATGTTCGGCAAGAACACTTACACCACTGTCGTACTCAAGGCCACATCTCCGGAAGCGGCCCAACAGCTCGCCCACTACCTGCAAAACGACTACACGAAGGCGAGACTGGCCGCTTCGATCGAGACCCAGTATTACGCGGGGCTCCAGGCAACGAACACACAGTTTCTTTACGCGATCTGGTTCGTGACGATCATTCTGGCAATCGGAGGCGTGTTCGGGGTCATGAACACTATGTTCGCGGCCATCAGTGCCCGCCGGAAAGATATTGGAGTGTTGCGGTTGATGGGATTTCGTCGTCGGCATGTCGTGGCGTCCTTCATGCTGGAGTCCATTGTCCTGGGCATGATCGGCGGCGTGCTGGGTTGCCTGGTCGGCTCGCTGTGCGACGGTTGGACGGCGAACAGCAGTGTGAGCAGCGGTGGGGGCGGTGGAAAGACCATTGTGCTGAAGCTGGTTGTCGACTTGAATATCTGGTTGATCGGGATCGCTCTGTCGTTCGTGATGGCGTTTATCGGAGGGCTTTTGCCAGCGCTGAATGCGATGAGAATGAAGGCACTCGATGTGTTGCGTTCATAAGCTGCTGGTCACGGAACTGGCTCGGGGCGAAGCGATAACAGATTCGCCTCGACCATTGACAGGATCACCTGTCGGGCGAGGGGAGCCGCAGCTTGGCCGCCTGACCCACCATGTTCGAGAAACACTGTGAAGGCATAGCGGGGGCGATCGGCGGGGACATATCCAGCGAACCAGGCATGGTCCGGGGCGTCTCCACCGACTTCCGCGGTCCCTGTTTTTCCCGCCATCAGCAGGCCAGGGATCTGGGCTGAGTGTCCTGTGCCCTGTGCATGCTCGACGGTCAACTCCAGACCCTCGCGGATGGCTTGCAGGGTGCGTTCCGAAAGTAGTTGCTCTGCCACATTCGCGGGGCTGATAGCGCTAGCGAGTTGGATATTCGAGGTGGGGGATGCTGGGGGATGAGTCGAGTCGGCATGGAGCTGAGTGAGCCGTGGTCTGACAGCGCGACCACCATTGCCAATGATCGCCATCAGTCGAGCCACTTGCAGCGGAGTGACGGTCAGATCAGCCTGTCCGATGGCAAACTGTCGCGTCGTCCCCGGATACCAGCGGTTCCCCGGTTCCGCACGATCTCGATGAGGGACATTCCCCGCCCGTTCACCACCGATGTCAATCCCCGTCTGTGAGCCAAATCCCAAGCGACGCGCCCATGTTTCGATCGGCTGGGAGCCGACTCGGTTGGCCAGATCAAAGAAGTAGACGTTGCAGGATTGACTGAGCGCCCGTGGCAGAGTCAGGTCGCCATGACCGACGCCAAAATGACGGTAGACATAACAGCGGTCGTGCTGGGGATCGTGCAAGTAGCCTTGGCAATGAAACGGCTCCTCGGGTGAGAGCACGCCTTGCTCGAGGCCAGCGATGGCCGTGACCACTTTGAAGATCGAGCCCGGCGGAACAGTGGCTTGCGACACTCGAGAGATCAACGGATGGCGGGGATCGCTCGACCACTGGCTCCACTGCTCCCGTGTCGGATGTTGCATCTTGGTCAGATCGAAGCGTGGGCTGCTGGCGGCGATCAGCGTCTCACCGCTTCTGAGGTCGAGGACAACGATAGCACCTGCCGTTGGAAGAACGGCAGGCGGTGATCCAGCGGGTGTGACGGCGGTCGTTTTTCCCAGGGGCTGCCCCGCGAGTGCGTCATCGAGCAGTTGTTCGGCTGACACTTGGAGTGAGATGTCGATGGTGAGTGTCACGTCCGACCCATGGCGGGGAGGGCGAATGACCTCGTGCTCGATGATCTCGCCCGCGTGGTTACGAACCACTCGATTCAAACCGCGTATGCCGCGCAGCTGGCCATCATAGGATCGCTCGATGCCAGTCTGGCCACAGCGGTCACCGACTTCGAGGGCGAGTGGATCGCCGCCGGGGAAGCGGGATCTGCGTTGAGTGATCTCCGCTGTATCAACGGGGGACCGGAGCCCAATGAGATGGGAAGCGATCTGACCGAGCGGGTAAATCCGCTCATTCGAAGTGCGGACCTCCACCCCGGGAAAACGGGACGGCAGGGACTCAATCTGGGCGATCTGATCGATCGGGATATCGTCCAGAAGCGTGTGTGCCTCCAATTCCTCGCGCGGGACAATGGGCTGGGCTGAGGTCCGGTCGGGTGTGGTGGAGAGTTCACGCCACAGCCGATCCAGCACGGTATCTGTCGGAAGAGTGATCACGGAACTGGGGGCGCGGGCTTCGCGCGGTGCGTTGACCGAGCGCGCCAGCGCTTCGACTTGATGTTGCACAGCTTGGCGACGCTCGGTCAGTTGCTGTGGAGGCCTACCGGTGAGGTCTGATAGCGCGAGCCAGAGGTCTGCTCGCTCCTGGAGTACTTGCGCTTGCGCCAGGGAGAGCTTGTCACGATCTTTTCGATCACTTCGAGGCAAGCGTTCCCGCGCACGAGCCTTGAGCCAGTCTGCATTGACGGGCTCTTCCAACCAGCGGTAATGCACTTGAATCGAATAGCGGGGTTTGTCAAGGGCGAGAACCTGGCCGTCACTGGAGAGGATGCGACCATCGGTGGCCGGAATGGACTTAAAGGACACCCGACTCTGATTCCAAACGGCGAGGAACCGATCTGGGATGATGATTTGGAGCCACACCAGGCGCATACCGATCAACAGGACCGGGATCACAATCAACACGTACAACATCCCCAGCCGCGCCCGGGGGGCGGCATCAACCGACCAACCGGGAGCGGGTGTCGGTTCCTT
>JANOKO010001465.1:0-1955 GCA_031419335.1 Planctomycetota bacterium | reverse complement strand
GTCCGAGCAACTGCCATTGCATCCAGCCACCGCTGTTTGAAGCGACGGCTCGATCTCGTGTTCCATTTGTCACAGTGTTAACCATCATGTTCTACCTTCCTCGCCCCCATGATCCTCGTTTGCATCACCGTTTGCAGCGTGAGAAAAATGCAGCGCGGCACCCAGTGTAGTGGAGCCAGAAACGGACAGCGAGCGGGTCACGATAGCACCTGGAATACCAATGCCGGGTAGTGACCTGCGGGAAAAAGTCGATCCACCAGCCACGACAGCAGGCACCCAAGACTAGGAAAATCACTGACTCTCAAGGATCTCGTTGTCAGCTCTACAATGGGTTTGGCAAAAAAGTAAATTGTGTCACGAAGTCACGTAATCTTGGATGAAGACCGCTTGACCCGTGGCGCAGAGTGGAACTATGACTCGCTCATCACTTCTCCCACCAAATCCCCCCCACCAACTTCGTTCCCCCTTGTCAGTTGCGGCGTGCGACCCACGCGGTAACCCGATAAAGTTCCGTTCACAGGTGATTCACGCCCCCCTCTGACCTCTGGTGTTCTTCCCGGTTCTCCACCGGCCTCCCGAGTTCTGATGATAGCCGCGAATCGCTGAGGGAGTCTTTCTCAGGTCACCGACCGCCCGACGCCTCTGTACCCCTCCACGCTTCCAACCATCGTTACTGCACCTGAACAGGCATCTGGCACTCGCAGATGTCCCGCTCAACGTGCGCTCCGATTCCTCCTTGAATAAGGTTTCCCGAGCCATGCTGGACTCGCAGATGCCTGTCACAATTCGGCTCACAGGACGTGTGGCCGTTTGGTCCCTCCACGAACAATCCCGGTCGCGACTCGCGCTGGTGGTGCGACAAAACGGCTATGACGCCGTGATGTACGCCACGCTCGATGAACTGCGACAAGGACTGTCCTCGGACGAGTTCTCCGCGTGTGTGCTGGACGAACCGTCCTCCCACGAGGTGATTCGTAATCTGAACTCGACGGTCCGGATTGCTGGGAAGCCGACGCAGTTTATCGTCGTGCCAGCCCTCGCGGACCGAGCCGTGTGGGCTCAGCCCGCTGGTTGCGATGTCCTGGACCCACCGTGTACTCCCGAGAAACTGGGACGCTTACTGTTCTCAGCCGTTGGTCGGTCACGACTGGTGTCCGAAAACCTGCAACTCAAGCGACGACTCGAAGGCCGGATGTTCGACGATTTGGTCGGCATCAGCCCGGCGATGGACGATGTTCGCCGTCTGGTACATACCGCCAGTGAGCATGACCGTCCCGTGCTGGTCACTGGGGAATCAGGAGTCGGCACGACCGTGGTGGCTCGGGCGATCCATGTCGCCCGCTTCGGCACTCGCAGCCCGTTCCTCAAGCTGTGCAGCAGTGTGCTGGCTTCGAACTTGCTGGAACAGGAACTCTTCGGAGACGAGCATCACCCCGGTCGCCTCGCGGGTGGCCAGGGAGGGACACTGCTGCTCGAGGATGTCGAGACGCTGTCCGTGCCGCTGCAAGAGCAGTTGGCCCGCGTTCTGTCGACCGGCCATTTCCGTCCACACGGCAGTCACGAAGATGTGAATGTGCGGGTCCGGATTGTGGTCAGTTCACATGCCGACCTGAATCAACTGGTCAACGAAGGGAAGTTCCACCGCGAGCTGTTGCGACTCTGCCGACAGCACTTGATCGTAGTTCCTCCGCTGCGTGACCGTCCGGAAGACATTGCCCCACTGGCGGAGCAGTTTCTGCTCGAATGCTCGGTCCGCGAAGGGCAGTCGCAGAAGCGGATCACCTCCGAGACACTGGGGCGGCTTCGCAATCACCCCTGGCCCGGCAATGTCCGACAGCTGCAAAATGTGATTAGCCGCTGCTCCCTGTTTTCACGCTGCGTATCAATTAAACTTCACTCCTTTTTCGCCCAACTCTTCTTTGAAATGCTCAGACTTTGGATGCAGGATTTCAAAG
>JANOKO010001464.1:0-3271 GCA_031419335.1 Planctomycetota bacterium | reverse complement strand
GCGGGCTTCGAGGTCAGGTACTTCGGCGGCTGGACGAGTGAGGTATCGAGGTCAGCCAGGAACACGATATCGAACTGCAACCCCTTCGACTTGTGAACCGTCATCAACTGGATGCGGGCCGGGGTCGGGTTCTCGACCTTGCGCGTCTCGACCAACCGGATGAAGTCGCGCGGGCGGGTCGTGGCCTGATACCCTTCGGCCAACTCGATCAGTTGCCTCAGCCGCGATCGGTCGTGATCAGTGGTGACGGCTCCAAGCTGCAGTACCCAGCGCTGGAGCGTGGCCATGTACCCGTCACTGAGCAATCGGTTCCGCAGATGTTCCGACACCGTGACCGCCGCCGTCTCGTCCTCCCACCGCCCGAGTTGGTGAATCTCCGCCAGCGGCGAGGTCGCGACGTGGTAGCGGGCCACGCGGTCGCCGGGATGATCGGCGATTTTGAGTAATGACAGCAGCAGTTGCACCGCCGCTGAGTCGGTGATGAGCGTGCCGCCCTCTTCGCTGAATTCCAACCCCCGTGCCCGCAGCTTGTTGCCGAGCAGCCGAATCGCGGCGTTGCCTCGGAACAGAACTCCCATCGTGGCCGAGGGGGCGTGCTGCGAATACTCCTCGATGCGATCGGCGGTGAGGTCGAGGACCAGGTCGGAGAGTTCGGCCTTCGAGGGCTTCGGGGGTTTGGCGTTGTTCGCGATCGGTTCCAGCTTCGGCGGCTCATCGGCCACCTCTAAGCGGACATACCCCGGCAGACCAGTGCGGGCGGTGTCGTGTGGTGGGAAGCCCTCGCACCACTGAGAGATGACCACCGAGAGGGGGTCGAAATCGGAGGTGCCTTGCAGCGATGTGAACGCGGCGTTGACCGCTTCGATGACGGCGGGTGAGGAGCGCTGGCTGCGGTCGAGGTGCCTCGACTGGAGGATCGGAAACTCGGCCTGGATCGTGTCGAAGATCGCCGCCTCACCCCCCCGCCATCCGTAGATCGCCTGCTTGCGGTCGCCAACGCAGAAGAACGATTTGCCTGGTTCCGAGGTCGTCGACTCTGCAAAGGGCCGCAGGATTTGCCACTGATCCAGCGACGTATCCTGGAACTCATCGAGCAGCAGATGGTCCATGTTCGCATCGAGTCGGAACGCCACGTTGTTGACGGCGTGCTCCCCCAACCGCGTGGCCAGCGTTCGCGAGATGTCGCCGAAGTCGAGGACTCGCTCTTCGGTCTTGAGGCGGCTCAACTCGGTGTAGACGCGATGGAGAGTCTCCCACGTCCCGCGCGTCTGGCTGGCCCAGACCTTGTAGAACAGGGCCTTCGCGTGGTGGATCAGCGGGGCATAGGCGGCCAGGAGATCTTCGGGGAGTTCCTTCTTGTAGTACGTCGTCTCTCCCTGCACGAGCCGCAGCGGCAGGCCATCGGAGAGGAAGCTGTCCCAGTCGTCCTCGCGAAGTTGGCGGCGGTTCTTGTCGAGGGCGTTCATGATCCGCTTGTCGTCGAACCGTAGGCTCTCGAAGACCGCGATGGCCCCATGCAGTTCGAGTTCGTTGAGCAGCGGCAGGTCGGGGAGCCGGTTCCAGTCGGCCTCTTGCGTAATGAGGTACGGAGCGGCGAAGTTTCTCACCGTCTCGCGAATCAGGTCGTGAACGCGGCGGGTGTTCTCGCCCTTGCTCAGCAGGTGCATCAGCCGCCTCGCGTCTACGCGACCGGCCTTCCGCAGAACCGCTTCGATGGCCCGGTCGGTCAGTCGTCCGGCCTCGACCTCTTCGATCATTCGCCAGCCCGGCGGGAATCCCAGCTCGAACGTATGGCTCGATGCCAGCTTCGAGAACAGAGCATCGAGCGTGCTGATCTGCACGCGGTGCAACTGCTTCGTGACCCGTTGCAGCAGCGTGATGCACTCGTCGCGCGTGATGGACGGCTGGCCGATGAACGGCTGGAGCTTGGTCAGTTCGGCCTCATCGAGGATGGCTCGCGCCAGCCGCACTAAAATGCGGTCGAGGATTTCGCCCGCAGCCTTGCGAGTAAACGTCGAGGCCAGAATCCGGTCGCAACTTCCCGATCGCAGTAGAGTGAGATAGCGGTTGGTGAGTTGGAATGTTTTCCCTGTTCCGGCAGAAGCGAGAATGACGACATGCGGGTCGGCGAGGGACACGACCGATGTCGCAGAAGTCGTCAGACTTCTGCCGTCCTCTGCGTTCGATTTCGCCAGACCGACCGCAGGACTCCGACGAGTTCTGCGCTCCTGCGTGTCTTCAAACAGAATCTCATCGTCGGGAGTCATACGATCACCTCCCGGTCCAGCACGCCGTCCTGGCAGATCGGGCCGAACTCCGACTGAGAGATCGGAGGGCGGTCGAGGATCTGCCAGAACTCGCGGTTGAGAATGCGGTCTGCGGTCAGTCTCGCCACCGCTTCCGACTCGCGCAGCTCCTCCTCCGACCAATCGGCGAGTAAGCACTCCAGCCGGTCGTTGTCGCGCGGGATCGAGATGTACCCGAGTTGGACATCGCCGGTGACGCCGTGCGGTTCGGCCAGTAACCGATACAGCGGCAACTGCAAATCGACCCACTGGCCCTTGGCGAAATGGACCTCGCGCGGGGCGCGACGCTGCTCCCCGGTCTTGTAGTCGAGGATGGCCCACAAGTGGTCGCCGCGATGCCGATCGATGCGGTCGATCTTGCCGTGAATCTGCACCGTGCGATCATCGTCGAGAGCCAGAGTCACCTCGCTCTCCTTCTCGGTGAAGATGATCTCCCAGCCATCGAGTGCCCGCTTCGCTTGCCAGGCTGCGAACGCTTGGAGACGGTCGCGGGCCTGCTCGATCTGAATCTGTACCGGGAACAGCGGGTCGCCGCCGTACATCAGATCGGCAGAGATGTCGAGCTGTTGATCGAGGTAGCGGGCGATGGCCGCCTCGTCCTTCGAGTGCTTCCAGTCGCTGCGCCCAAACCCCTTGAGGACGCTGTGCAGCAAGTTGCCAAAGTCGCGAGCGTCGAGTTCCTCGACATCATCATCCAGCGTCCGCAGCTTGAGGACATGCCCGAGGTAGAAGCGGTAGGGCGAGGCGAGGTAGGCCGAGAACCCGGTGACGGGGATGGCTCCATCGAACGACCGCTCCGGGTCGGGTCGCGGGACGGTGAGTCGCGTTGGGGCAAAGTCGCCGGACTCTCCGAGTCCGGTGGATGGCGTGGTCTCGCCAAGAAAACGCTCAGTGGGCGGTACGCTCGGCTGCTGGAGGCCCTCCCGTGTTGCGGTGGTCGAACCACCGGACTCGGAGAGTCCGGC
>JANOKO010001463.1:0-6379 GCA_031419335.1 Planctomycetota bacterium | reverse complement strand
CTGGCGATTCATATTCTGCCGGGGACGCCGCGGTTTCGGTTTGGCGTGAAGGGGGGACTTCACGAAATTCTGTACGGCGGGACCGGGTTTCTGCATGTGCGGCGGGTCGTCTACGAGACAATCGCGACCCAGCTTGAGCTGCCGGTCTGCAACGAACACGCCAAGCGCCCGATGTGGCCCTTCTTCCAGCCGCTGATCCGCTCCGCCCCCCGCAAGGCGGCAGCCACCCCCGAAGCAGGCACCCGAACGGGCCACTGGTATCTGGCCGAGGATTATGCCTTTTGCCATCGAGCGCGACTGTGCGGATACGCGATCATCGCCGACACGACGATCCGCTTGTGGCACGTCGGCGATTACGGCTACAGCTGGGAAGACGCCGGGATCGACCGCCAACGGTTCGGGGATTTTGATTTTGGATTCACGGAGTCATAAGACGAACGGTCTTCGCGGGGTGGCCCAGGTTGGCCGCTTGGGACCTATCTGGGTGCCTTGGCACAAGAGGTTCGCCGTCTTCAACCTCGATATACGAAAACCTCTTTCGGCTATTCCGCCCCGGTAGCCCAAAGCGGGTTCATCCGACTCATTGGGGGATGAACAAGTTGTTTCAGGTTCGCGGTGTCCCACTCCAACGGCTTCCCGGCGTGACACGCCATGTTGTCGAGGTGGTGTTCCCGCGCGGATTGCTGGGAGTCCGGTCCGCTCCACAGTCCCATGACGCAGCCTACTCCGGCAAAGCCAACCGTCCTCGCTGTTGGAACGCCGAAGAATGGACGATTCCCAGGACGTACGCTGACATTCGATCCCCATCGGCATGGCCTCGCTGCACTATTTGGCGGACCGTACATTCGTCAAAGTACTCCAACCCTCGACCCAGGGAGTACGTCAGCAGTCGCTCTGTGAAGCACCTCCGGAAATCGTCCGAACGCTCGAGTAGAATCGAACGCAGCTCTTTTGGCCCCGTGAATTTTCGCCCATCGGGCAAGTCTCCGGAGGCATCAATGTTGGCAACGCCATCGTTCGTGCGCCAGACACCGGTCGCGTCGTAGTTCTCCAGCCCGAACCCCAGCGGATCCATCAACTGGTGGCACGCGGCACACGCCGGGTTCGTGCGATGCAGTGACATCTGCTCTTTCAGCGAGATTTCAATCGGTGCCCGCCGGGTCGATTCCTTCAGTGGGGGCACTCCTGCCGGTGCGGGCGGCGGCGGAGATGCGAGTAGATTCTCCAAAATCCACTTCCCGCGTTTCACCGGCGAGGTCCGCGTCGGGTTCGAGGTCACAGTCAAGATGCTGGCTTGTCCCAGCAGACCGCCGCGCTGTTCTGCATTGACAGTGACTCGGCGGAAGTCTTCCCCGCTGATCCCCTCCATCCCATAGTGAGCTGCCAACCGCTCGTTGACAAATGTGTAATCCGCTGACAGAAACTCAATCACACTGCGATCCTCGCGCAGGATTGTCTCGAACAGCAGTTCTGTCTCGCGCCGCATGTCGGCTCGCAACTCTTTGGTGAACTTCGGAAAGCGACGTGGATTCGGACTGGCATTGGCTAGGTTTCGCAATTGGAGCCATTGCCCTGCGAAATTCTCGACCAGGGCTCGAGACCGAGGGTCGGCCAGCAAGCGCCGGGTTTGGCGATCGAGTTCATCGCTCTGCGACAATTGTCCCTGCTGGGCTGCGGCGAGCAACTCCGCGTCGGGGGTACTACTCCAAAGGAAGTACGACAAGCGGCTGGCCAGTTCGAAATCGTCCAGAGTGCAGATGCCGTCGGGTGAATCCTCGGCAGGATCCTGCTCAATACGAAACAGGAAGCGGGGGGAGACGAGGACAGCTTGCAGCGCGGTTTGGATTCCGCGTTCGAAGCTCCCGCCGTCCGCAGTGACTTGCGAGACGAAAGCGACGAGGCGGCCGATCTCTTCCGCGGTCGTCGGTCGTCGCCACACCTGGGGCACGATGCGGGATAGGATGGCCTTCGCAGCTGCCGGGTATTCGGCCTTCGAACTCGGGGAGACGATCATCACTCGGCGATGTGACTCGGGGAGTTCGCTGGGCAAGACCCCAATCGGCCCGGCCACAGCCAGCGAGACGATGTGCAGGTTGCGGTCGTTGTTCTGGCCATTTTCGGGTTGGTAATAGTCGTTCAGGAATCCACCCGCCAACTGATGCTTGCCCGCCGAGACCTTGATCCGCTTTTCGACCAGTTGAGCTTCTGCGGCGTGCTTGGCCTGGATGTCGTATTTCTCGATCTCGGTCCCGTCGAGTCGCAATGACATCTGGGCTAAGTCTGGACCGGCTTGGTCCGCGTAGACTCGGATTCTGAGGAGGTATTCGGCCTCGGCGGGGAAGTTGAATTCTTTGCTGATTTCGGTTGTGGAGCCGAGAGTGCCGCCGTCTTGTTTCGTTTCGGCGAGGAAGTCCTCGTCCGGAGCCATGATGGTCCGGCGCGTCACCTGCTCTGCCGCTTCGAGATACCGCTCCAAAAGCACCGGAGGCAACGACAGAACATCACCGATATTGTCGAATCCGTACCCGGTGTCATCGGCTGGAAAAGTCGCTGCTGGCTGGAAATCGACACCGAACAGATCGCGGATGGTGTTGTTGTACTCGGCTCGGTTCAATCTTCGGATCGTGCTGCGACCGGGATAAACGGAATCCCCGCATCGGACCGTCAGCGCTTGCGACTGGACCCAATCCAGCAGCTTCTGACGCTCTTCATCGGACGGCTGGGCTTCCTCCAACGGAGGCATGAGTTTGTTAGTGACTTGGATCTGGACTTTTTTCCAGCGGGCCCGGTCGCGAGTTGCCGCATGAGGTTCGAGCATTTGATCGAACGGGATTCCCGCTTCCGCCTTGTCGCCTTGATGGCATTCGCCGCAGTACTTCAGCAGCAGCGGGCGGACCTCAAGGGGATAGCTCAACGGCTGTCCGGGTTCCGCAACCGGGTCCGCACCGCAGGACCGAGTGTGGAGGCCCACCGCGAGAACCAAGGCGATGACAGGAGTGAGGGCGAAGCGCGGCATGGAAAGGTTCCGCAGAGTTCGGGAGCGATCGGTGGGGAGCTGACGGAACCACAAGCCGTGCATCCGTCGGCTCAGGAGGCAGGATCAGGATTGTAACCGATCTCTGGGGAGCCGCGTCGAGTTCAAAGGGAAATTGACCGAATGATGTGTATGCATCAGGAAAGTGGGCCGGGGGAGATCTTCCTCGCTGGTCTCATACCGCAAAGTCGTTGATCCGCAGATGAACCCGGCGCGGCCCTGTGCCGCAACCCATGGGGCCCTCTGAATGGTGTGTGCGTCTCGAAAGTAGGCAGCGGAAGAAATTCACCACTGAGACACGGAGGCACGGAGGCACGGAGAAAACCAGTTTGCGGCCACTGGCCAAGTCTCCACAAGACGATTCGCCTGAAGTTGGTCCACTGATGATCGCCTCCGCTCAGCCACCCTCGCGAGAGCCCGCGAAGAAGACGGCCAGCCAGAATCCTCCGCGCCTTCGCGTGAGACACTCTGAATTCCGGAATCGACTCACGCAACCATCTCATCGGCAAGTGACCGACCAGCAATCCAACGGTGAATGTGGGTAGCTGCTTAGTGTCCCGTCAACTCTTGATCTTGGGGTTGAGCCTGGCCCGCGCGGGAGGGCGAAGCTCCTGCTGAGCCGCGAGCCAGGAGAGGCGTCGACTCACAGTCGCGGCTCGGCAGGAGCCTCGCCCTCCCGAGGGAGGCGGACCCCAAAATCTAGCCTTGACGGACCACTCGTTTCGGGACGAACGCACGTCGCCTGATACGAAGTCTGCCTTCCCTTTGCCAGACTTCCCCGGCTTCTGATATCCTCAGAGGTTCAGCGGGAACGTTTGTGAAACAGACCCGCTGTTGTGGGATGGTTCGCTTCGACACCTCTTTCCGAAGCTAGAATTCGAATGGCACAGTGCGGAGCGAAACGCCCCCTTCGGTGCCAGACCCTTGCAGGACCAAGCCGTGAGCACGGACAGAAACAAGTGGGCTGCCGACAACTATCGTCGCGGAGTCGAAGCGATCGAGAAGAAGAACTGGGATCTTGCCATCGAGAACTTCGGCATGTGCTCCAAGCTCGTAACCGACAACTTGGTTTACCGCCAACTGCTCCGAAGCGCCACCCGCAAGAAATACAACGACAACGGCACGGGCGCGGGCATGCTGGCCAAAACCAAGCTGATGGGCATTCGCAGCCGCATCACAGCCTCGAAAAAGAAGAGCGACTGGGCAGATGTCGACAAGGCCGTCGAAGAGGGACTGCTGATTAACCCGTGGGACGTACAATTGCTGTCCGACTTGGGCGAGGCCCACAAGAACCTGAACAATCTCAATATTGCCAAAGAGTCGTACAAGTTGGCCTGCAACGGGGACAAGACCAACAAGGAACTGTGGCGCAAGCTGGGGGCGATCCTCAAGGACAAGGGAGAATACGACGAGGCGGCCAGTGCCTGGGAGCAGGTCTACAAACTCGACCCACTGGACGGTGAAGCCCGCAACATGATTACGGGGATGCATACCCTCAAGACCACTCACGGCGGTGGGTATGAAGATGCGACATCCACTCAGGATGTCGCCGTCAATCAGGACGAGAAGAAAATCAAGACTGCCTACGATGACTATGCCACCGGCGGGTTGTCTCAGTCCAAGGGACTTGCCCCCGGCGAATCGCTGGAGAACGACCTGCGGCAAGCGATCCGCAAAGATCCCAATAATGTCGCCAATTATTCGAAGCTCGCAACATACTACCGCAAGAACAAGCAGTTGGACGATGCGTATGAGACTCTGACGACCGCGCTGCAGATCTCTGGGAATTCTACGGATATCCGAGAGTCCATGGAGGATGTCGAGCTCGACAAACTGAAGCTCAACGTCGACATCGGCAAGGACAAAGCGGCCAAGTCCAACGACCCGACCGTTCGAGAGAACGTGGCCGCGTTGGCTCAAGAGATGCTCAAACGTGAGATCGAAGTCCTCATCGCCCGCGTGGATCGTTACCCACAGGACATGAACAAGAAATACGAGTTGTCGACGCGGTACATGCGAGTGCAAAAGTGGACGCTGGCCATTCCACTCCTCCAGCGCGCCAGCCAGGATCCGCGATTGAAAGGCAAGGCGCTGCTCGCCCTGGGGAAATGTTTTATTTACGACAAGAAGCTGCCGCTGGCGCGCGGTCAGTTGGAACGCGCGATCCCCGACTTGAACTTTGACAGCGACCCCGAGTCGTATAAGGAAGGCCACTATTTCCTGGGCCGAGTGCTCGAGGAGTTGGGGGACAAAGCGGGTGCGGAAAAGCACTATGGCGAAGTCCTCGTCGTCGACTACGAATACAAGGACACCCGTGAGCGGCTCGAGAAGATCCAGGGCGGACCGAGTAGCGGATCGACCATTGAATAGTCCTGCCTAGACGAGAGCGAGCATCTGTTTCAGAATCCGCACCGATTCGTCAGCGGCGGCGGGCGGGTGCAGCGTCGTTGTGGCGATACCTGCCACGACGCGGGTCAGGTGATGATCCACCTGGTCCGCCGTTCCCCAGACGTGGCCCGCTAAGGCAGTCATGTACACCGAGAACGTGTGGTGCCCGCTGCCCGGTCGTTCGCCGATGACGTGCAGTATCGAGCGTATCCCCGGCAGTCCCCCGAACAGTGACTCTCCGATGCGATATCCCACCCGAACCCGACCAGACTGGATCACGAGATTGTCGGGAGCGGCGCTCAACCCTTCGCGTATCAAGTTTGTTCGCAGCTGATCCAAGTACGGGAGCAGTTGATCGTCGTCGGAAATGGCCAAAGCATTGAGTCCATCCGACACGACGATCTGGACGTTGTACTGTGCTGCATGCCGCGTCCGCAGGTCAGCCACGACTTGTCGCGAGGCGAGACTCAATTCTTCGCCCGAAACGGGATGCAAGATGTAATCGCTGCGATCTTTCGAGCGCGTGCTCAAACGGAGTGCGTGGGGGATCGCTGCCACGAATCCTTCGGGGAGCTCGGCCCAGATGCTCCGCTTGGCGTCGGCAAAGATCTGCCGAACCTCTCGGTCCAAGTCTGGCGAAATTACTTCGGGGTGCAGGCCATTTCCCTCGGATATAAACAGGCCACGGCTTCTGACAGCGGCCATTTCAGCCCGCCCTTCCGCCCGAATCTCATCTGTGGGACGCTGGTCGCCCTTTCGCTGGCGGTACTGCTGGTAAACCCACTGAGAATCGCCAAAGTGCGGTGTCGGCTTTCCGTCCTGATCGATCACTCCCAGTTCCTGAAAGAACTTCCACATCCGGTCGTTCACCTTCGTTCCGAATTTCTCTCGCAATCGAACATGATCGTGATACCCCGTTGTCAGATATCCCAACATCGGGTCGATCTTCGTGGGCAG
>JANOKO010001462.1:0-10600 GCA_031419335.1 Planctomycetota bacterium | reverse complement strand
GCGAATCCAACTCATGGTCAGCAAAGCGGACTGCCCTGAGCCGGTCTGGTTACTGATCGAGCAGCTCGACCTGGGCGACATCGTCGGCGTCGATGGCCCGGTGAAGCGGACGCGGACCGGCGAGATCACCGTCTTCATTCAGGATCTGAAGATCCTCTGCAAGTCGCTGACCCAGCCGCCGGAAAAATTCCACGGCGTGAGTGATATCGAGACGCTGCTGCGGCATCGGCACCTCGACTTAATCTACAGCGAGGGCGTGCTGGAGCGGATGTTGCTTCGCACTCGGCTGATCGATTCGGTAAGGACGACGCTCAAGGCTCGCAAGTTCTACGAGACCGAAACGCCGGTCCTGCACGCTATCGCCGGGGGAGCGGCGGCTCGTCCGTTCACGACGCACCACAACGCGCTCGACATCCCGCTCTACTTGCGGATCGCGCTGGAGCTGCACTTGAAGCGGCTGATGGTCGGCGGGATCGAGCGGGTCTACGACATGGGCCGCGTGTTCCGCAACGAGGGCATTGATGCCACACACAATCCCGAATTCACGATGATCGAGATCTACCAGGCGTATGGCGATTATCGGTCGATGATGGATTTATCGGAGGCGATCATCACCGACTGCGTGCGCGTGGTTCTGGCTGACAAAGCCGCCCGCGCGTTGGCCAAGGGCGAGACCCCACCCGATCAGGAGCGGATGGTCCTTCCCTGGGGCGACACCGAAATCGACTTCACCCCGCCGTGGAAGCGAGCGACCTACTCTGACCTGTTCCAGGAACACGTCGGCGTGGCCATCACCGACATGCCTGCGGTCATCGAGATCGCCAAGAAGAAGGGAATCAAAGTCTCGGAGCCGAATCCTGTTACCTTTACTATCGAGCAAAGACACCCGGACGTGATCGTCAGCGAGGTCTTCGAACTCTTCGTCGAGGACTCCCTCGTCGGCCCAGTGTTCGTCATCGACTACCCCGCAGCCATCTGCCCGCTCACCAAGCGGAAGCAGGGCAACCCCGCCATCGCCGAGCGGTTCGAGCTGTACATCCAGCGGATGGAGGTGGCCAACGCCTACACCGAGCTGAACGATTCGAAGCTGCAAGAGGAACTCTTCCGCACGCAGTTGTCGGGCCTTTCCGAAGAGGACTCGATGGCCAAGATGGACCACGAGTTCGTCGAAGCCCTCCGCTGCGGCATGCCCCCTGCGGGCGGCCTGGGCATTGGCATCGACCGCCTGATCATGCTCCTCACCAACAGCCGCAGCATCCGCGATGTGATCTTCTTTCCACTGCTGAAGCCAGAAGTGCATGGGAAGTCGTTGTGAGCTGGTGATTCCGACCCGGTGGTGGCAAACCCACACAGCCTGAGATACCCAATCCGCTCACCAAAACTTGCGGTACAACTTCGGGCAGCGTGTCTTAAGGTCATCGCCGTTCTCGGACCACGCGGTGCCCTGCGGTTCTTTCGGCAGCTCGATGGCGTGCTGCGGGAAATCGTCGAGGTTGCCGCCGGTACGCTCTTCCCAGGCTTGCGTCGCGACCCCCTGGAACCCTTCGTACAGGGCGTCTTCGCCTTCATCGGCATTGAGTAGCGAGGCCAGCGAATCGGGGTTCTTGACGGCCATGTCGTAGACCTTTTGTCCCCGGCAGATCAGCCAGCCGAGGAAGTCCACGAACTCGTCATCCGAGCAGCCCTTGCCCAAGATGTACGCAGCCGCCCACAGATCCCAGGTGTAGGCTTTGACCCATTGTTCCAGGAAGAGGCGGTCGAAGTCGACGATCTCCGCCGGGTCGAGCTCCTCCAGCGATTCGCCGAGGAACTCCATCTGCTCGTCGAGGTCGCCCTCCGCCTCTTCGAGGGAGTCTTGGATGATGTTCCAAAATGTCGCGGTGTTCATGAGGGGTTCCAGTTTTCGTAGTTCGAATCTTGAAGGAGCGACCTTACTTCTTGAATGACCGTTCCTGCGATTCGGTCCATGAGATGTTGAGTGACTTTGCCAGCACGCCGATGACTTTGACCAGATTGTCTCGGGTCTGATACCAGTTTAAGCTGTGCCCGTTCGTCTCCAGCAGTGTATAGGTTTTGCCCTGAATCCGGGCCTGAACTCTGTAAGAATCGACAACCGGATTCCGCTGAGCGTCCTTGGCTGGCAGATTGAGGGTCAGGCTTTCGATGCTGTCCAGCGGGGCTTCCTGGCCGCTCCAGCCAATCTCCCAGTGAATCGACCCCAATGCCCAGTCGAGCAGGTATTCTCGGCGGCGTCCCCAGAGAATCAGCCCAATCGCACTCGCCACTGTCAGCAAGGCTGACACCCCGAGATAGAACTGGGCGATGAAGAGGACGCCCCGTCCAGACAGAAAGACGATCGCTGGAAGCAATCCCAGCACCAGGCCGAAAAACAGCCCTACGATCACTGCGGAAACGACCGCCTTCAAGAAGCCCACGCGTGCCCGGCGAATGTGGACGGTCTGCCCCGGTTCCCAGCGGACGATCTCTTCGACCATCAGCATCCCGTTCAGCAGATGAGGGCGGGCGAGGTGGTTCTCGTCGTTCTTCACCTCTTCCAAGACCGGTGTGAAATCCTGGAACCAGATCCCTTTCAGAAGCAGGAGCGGCAGCAGTACCAAGATTCCCCCTGGTACAAACCAGCGATACGACCCGGCCCAACTGCCCGGTTCGAGGACCGAAGTCGCAGGCTGGTCGGGCTGATAACTGACTTTGATCTTCGCGTGGACGGGGTACTTGTCGACGATCGCCTGGGCTGATGCCTCGGTCCCGATGCTCTCATCATCGATCGTGACGCAAGTGCCGGTCAGCTCCTGCCCCTTGACGGTGTAGCTGTATTCGATGTGGGGCGAGTACGACTTGCTCTTTTTGTTGGGAACCACTCGCCCATTTTTCTTGACCGGCGACTCAGTCATGTGGACCGATGAGCGAATGACCTCTCCCTCGACCGTCGGCCAGTCCCGCGAAGTGATCGACTGCTCGACACTCTGTAGACCGCGCTGCGTCAGATAGACGCCGCCGCTCAGAAAGAGCAGCAGGACGACGGTCGTCCCAATCTTGACGGGAATTCCGAACGATCGGCTGGTCGCTGACATGGGCTGCCTTACTTGAGACCAAGATTCATGAATAGCGCACTTCGAAGTTCC
Source organism: Planctomycetota bacterium (assembly GCA_031419335.1). GTDB lineage: Bacteria > Planctomycetota > Planctomycetia > Planctomycetales > Planctomycetaceae > TH-plancto1. The sequence goes on along the minus strand of JANOKO010001462.1, from coordinate 7,457 downwards.
TGGTGTTCGACCGTCTTTAGCTGAAGAACATGTTCCAGATTAAAGAACCGGGTCGTGGTCGGGGAACTGGCCACCCTTCCCTCCACCAACTCCGACGACAGCGGCAGGCTGTCTGTGTTCGCCGGTTTCTGCGGTACTATGGGACTGTCTGACTCCACCGCGACGTGCATGTCGGGATGATGGCCTCGCGCCTTCTCCGATCGATCCGCTTCCATGGAAGAAACGGATATCGCGGGGGTCTCTCGGCTTCCGCGAGAAAGGTTTCGAGCCGTGCATGTGGTCTGTGACTCCGTGGGGGTGACGCCGGACTCGCCATGAACGTTCAACATCACTGTTGCCTCCCCCTTGTCAGGACAAGGTCGGCCACCACAAATAGATGCCCCTTTCCGGATAAATGCAGTGGAGCTCAATACACAGCCTGGCTGTCCCTCTGTGAACGCTTCGACCGACCAGTTGCCCGACCCGCCGCATCACTCGAGGCCCAGGCGACTGGCTAGGTCTTACCCAGTACGACTCTCTCATTCGCAACCTCTCCTCGGCTTTCGCCGACGCACTCTGACACCTGTTTTCTCCATCCTCGTCTACCAGAACTAGGCGACGGCCCTGATTCTACAATCACCCTCATCATGTCGTGTAATCGGCATTGAGTCGCACGTACTCCGCGGTCAGGTCGCTGGTCCAGAACCTGACCGATTCCTTGCCGAGTGTAAACGTCAGCACGATCCGCACTTCGCCGGTGGCCATCGCCTCCGACACGGCCTGGGCATCAAACGCCACCGGAGTGCCTTCTCGATAGAGGGGAATCTCATTCACGGTTAGAGAGCAGTCCTGTTCCTGGAACGGCACCCCCGCGTAGCCCGCTGCTGACACAATCCGGCCCCAGTTCGGGTCGTTGCCGGTGATCGCTGTCTTGACCAGAGCGCTATCCGCCACCGTCTTGGCGATCCGGAAGGCTGCCTCGCGCGTCGGCAGCCCATGCACATCGATCGTCACAAAGTGCCCTGCACCTTCGGCATCGCGAATAATCAACTGAGCCAGGGCCATCGCGACATCGTCGATCGTCGACTGCAACTGTGAGTGCAGCTCCTTGGGGAGCGGACCAGCCTGCCCATTCGCCAGCAGCAACACGGTATCACTGGTACTCGTATGCCCATCGACGCTGATGCAGTTGAAGCTGCGGTCGACGCCGTGACGAAGCAGGGAGTGGGCCTCTTGCGGAGAGATCGCGGCATCGGTCATCAGGACCGACAGCATGGTCGCCATGTTCGGAGCGATCATCGCCGCCCCCTTGCAGACGCCGGTTACGGTCCAGGTCTTTCCACCTGACGAGAGCCTCCGCGACACAATCTTCGGCACCGTGTCGGTCGTCATGATCGACCTCGCAGCCGCTTCCAGATGCTCCGCCGTTCGCCCTAACTTCTCCACCGCCAGAGGAATCCCAGCGGCAATTTTCTCCTTGGGGAGGAAGCGGCCAATCACTCCCGTCGAGCAGACCAGGAAATCTTCCGCAGCTCCGCCGATCTCTTTCGCGACGGCGGCGGTCATCCACTCCGCATCCGCGATCCCGCGATCCCCCGTACAGGCATTCGAATTGCCCGAATTGATGACGACGCCTCGTGCTGTCTTCCGAGGCAATCGGCTGCGGCAAACCTTAACCGGTGCCCCGACGACGAGGTTCTGCGTAAACACCCCCGCTGCGGAGCAGGGTGTGTCAGATACGAACAACGCCAGATCCAGCTTATGTGGATCGGCCTTGATCCCGCACGCATGACCGGCCGCCTGAAACCCGATTGGAAGTCCTACACCATGCGACATGACACGCGATTCCTGGGCTGCGAGAAGGCGGTCCGGCGATCACTTTGCCTTGGGACCATGACACGTCCGCATGCTAGGAGTTTCGGAGGGTATTGCCCAGAGAGCAGCTCTGTACCACTGGAAATGACAAACTCGGATTAGACTTTTGTGTCGGTCTTACCATTCGTGGTTCAAGCTCCCAATTCCAGTCCGACACTCACACAGATCGGTTGGGAGAAGCATATTAGAATTTGACAACGGGACGAATTCGGAGGAATCCATTCGGCAGAGGCGGAACCACGAAAGGCACGAAAGGGGAACAGGGAGAGATTCTTACGACTTTTGCGACACCCATGGTTCGATCTGCTGCGTGGCAAACTGTTGCATCACACGCACCTCGTCACGCGGGGAGTGCAGAAGTCTTCCGGGAATCCAGCGATCGATGAATCCGCCAGTGTTTGCCATATGTGAGCTGCGTGCTGGGCAGCCTGTGGTCCCCGCACCGGCAGCCCGATCAGATGCCGCCCCGTTGTGCTGGGTCAGTTGATCCCCGGCACTTTGACCGGGAAGTTGGCGTTGTGGTGCATTTCACGGCGGAGGAGCTGCTCGGCTTGCTGAATCACTTCGGGTCGCTGGGCGGCGAGGTCATGGGCCTCGCCCGGATCGGTGGATAAATCGTAGACCTCCCAGGGCTTCAACTGCTTCGGTTGTTTGAGGTTCGTCCGCACCACTTTCATGGTCCCCATTCTGACCGCGACCTGCCCGCCGTATTCGGGAAAGACCCACACGAGCGGGTTCCGCGCGAGCTGCTCACCGGTACTTGTGAGCGTCGGAAGCAAACTCACGCCGTCCATTCCCGGCGGTGTGGGAATTCCGGTGGCCGCGCAGAGCGTGGGGAACTGGTCCGGGAAATAAGTTGGGTAATCGCTGGTCGTTCCCGCTGCAATGCGGCTCGGCCAGCGGAAGATCAGAGGCACACGGAGGCCCCCTTCGTGGACGCTTCCCTTGCGATCGCGCAGGCCTCCCGTGCTGTTGAAGAAGTTCGTGTCTGCTCCGCCCACTCCCAGCTCCTCATCCCCCGCATGAAAGTGTGTAGCACCATTGTCGCTCGAGAAAACAACCAGTGTATGCTTGGCGAGATCAAGTTCATCGAGCGTCTGCAGAATCGTCCCGACATGCTCATCCAGGCTCGTGATCATCGCCGCGTACCCAGCGCGCGGGCGAGGATGCGGTGTGTACCCACACTGGCCGCGATAGGGCCGCGTGTCCCACTCTTGCGGATAAGTTTCGACCAGTCGACGAGGCGGCTGCATCGCGACATGCGGTTCAATGAAGGGCAGGTAGAGAAAGAACGGCTGCTCGCGGTGGTCTTTGAGAAACCCGACCGCTTCGGCCAGCATCAGAGCCGGGGCGTACTGCTGGCCCTCCCAATCCTCGTAGCGAATTTCGCCCTCGGGCTGTTTCTTGTGGCCGGGGATGCCGGGGGTGTTGATCATGAGCTTGTCGGTGTTCCGCCACAGGTGGGGAGGGTAGGAGCTGTGCGCGACCGACTGGCAGTTGTAGCCGAAGAAGTGGTCGATCCCCATGTGGTGTGGAGCCCCTGTCGAGTCGACCGGACCGAGTCCCCACTTGCCCATCGCCCCGGTGACGTACCCCGCGGCTTTGAGAGTCAGAGGCAGGGTGATCGTCCCGGCGGTCAGGGGATGCTGCCCCTCACTTGGCTTGCCGTCCGTCCCAGTGGCCTGCTTGTTCCCCCGCACCTGTGCATGCCCCAGATGCAGACCGGTCATCAGCGTACAGCGCGAAGGGGCACACACCGGAGCCCCCGAATAGGCATTCGTGAACCGCATCCCTTGACTCGCCAGCCGGTCAATGTGCGGCGTGCGAATCTTCGTCTGCCCATAACATCCCAGTTCCCCCCATCCGAGATCATCGGCCAGGATGAACACGATGTTTGGTCGTTCGGCGGCGAGAGCCGGAGTGGGGCAAGCCCCGAGAACCCCGGCAATGAGGGCCATAGCTGCTAACACATGCTTCGTACAGGAGTGCGTCATCAATAGTGTTTCGTGGTGGAGGGTCCAGAAGTCTCACGACTTGCGCTATGGAGTGGTCCCTGGCAACACATTCGGAGTCGATTCCGGCAGCGGTCGTGGTGTCTTGCCAGGCTTGCTTGGGCTGTCGGCACCGGGCAGGACGTTGAGGACGGCACCAGGCGGAATGGCGGGATCCGGCGGAGAAGCCGGAACTGGTTCTGTGGTATCGGGAAGGGGGTTCGGATCGTCGGGCTGGGCGGGCTCCATTGGATTGGGGGCTGCACCCGGAAGGCCAGGAACTCCGGCTGGATGACCAGGAGGTGCGGCGGGCTGATGAGGTGGCGGTTGCGGAGCAGGGGCAACCTCTGGGGCGACCTGCGATTGTGTATCCTGATCTTTATCCTTGTCGTCGCCACTGCTCAACCAGGACCAGATCGCACCGATCCCTGCCAGGACAAGCACCACCGCGACCAGCGCCGCCAGTTGGTACTTCGGGTCTTCGAGCAGGTGAGGAGCCTCTTCGGGGGTCCGCTTCTTCTTCGGTTTGAAAACAAAGGCAGGTGTGCGCTGTACGTCCGTGCCATGTTCTGGAGCGGTAAAACTGTAGCCTTCGATCTCGTCACCGGCCTCCAAGACATGCGACATGGCTGGGAGGAGTGACTCGGCAGGTGGCAGCCGCTGAGGCTCAGAACTGCTCAAAGGTGGTGGGGCCTCGTGGCTGTCTGGATAGGCTTTGGCGGGGGACAACACACGCTTGAAACCTGGATCAGAGGAGACCACGATCTGCGGTGCAGGATCGGCCAGAGCCGCAGGCACCGATTCCGCATCGGATGGGTCAAGGAGGATTCCCATCGGCGGCGGAGGCGGAATAAGGAGGGCCTGTTGGCACTTAGGGCAAACGACCGTCCGCCCCGCCCGACTGGTATCACGGGCCTCAAGCTTTGCCCGGCAGTGGGGACAGCCGAAGAAATATCCCGCCATCGGGCACCTCGATCAAGAGACTCACGAGAACATGCAGTTCCTTGATCATATCAAACTCCATAACTCAGGCAGAAGCTCATCCACGCTTCCAGCACGTTCGCGTGTGCATTCGTCCCATGGCAGCCCTGAGCAGTGGACGTGAGAATTCTGTGTGAAAAAACTTCCGAATGGTCGAGTTCGGTGGCCTGATTCCGTAGTCCGACGAGTCAGCAAGAGAGTACGTCTCTCGATGTTCTGCGAGAGCCCGGCTCTCCGGTGAATCTCAGGGCACACAGAGGGTACGGGCGATTCCTGGTTGTACTCCTCGCTACGCTCGTCCCTTGCTGACGAGTCGGGCTACGATGATTGGGGCCGCCAATGAGAAATGCACACACGAACGGTCGGACGGTCCACTGAAACATGCCAAATTAGGGCACGTTCGGAACCGGCCCCAAACCGGGTGAATACACGGGGTTCTGTGGAGTGCCTGTCGATGGGGTCGAAGTGTGTACGGGCGGTGGGCTCGGTGCCAGCGATCGATTCATCCAAGCCCATGTCCCGCCACACACGGCGAGTCCGCAGGCGACCGAGATCGACCACTTGCCATACGGCGGAGGAGTCGGGGGAGCTTTTTCCAAGTAATCAATCCGGGCATTCAGCTCCGGCCAGAGACTTTCCGGGCAATCAAACGTGGGGTCAGGTGCGGTCGCTCCGAGCAAAATCATCGACGACTGCAAAGACTTTTCTCGCCAGCGGCAATCGGGACACGTGGAGATGTGGCGACGCAGTTCCTCGATGCGCGCGGGATCATCGAGATCGTTCCCGACCCACAAAGCCAACTCAAGCCTCACTTCGTCACACTTCATTCGAACCACCATGACTCCGGATGCCATCGACCTGAGAGAGACTTCGGGAGTCTCTCGCTGGTCACTCGATTCAGTCATTCAACCTGCGGATCATTCAACTTTTTGGCTGTCGCCTGGTCCAGGCTTCCTGAAACCGGTTGCGTGCCTCTGCCAGCCTCCATCGGATCGTGGCTTCCTTGCGATCAAGAATGGCTGCGATCTCGCTGGTTGAAAAGCCCTCCAGGTCACGCAGAACCAAGACTGTCCGGAATTGCTCTGGAACCTGATCGATTACCGAACGAATCTCTTCATGCAATTCCTGCTGGACTCTCGGATCGGCTGTCGCCGGGTCAGGAGCCCGGTCTCCGGAGTAGTCCGCGAAGAAGAAGGACCAGATTCGACGCCGCCGCTTCTGCCGACGGTGATAATCGAGAGACAAGTTGACTCCGATTTGGAACAACCACGGAGCAAAGCGACGAGACGGATCGAACTGTTCGATCCTCTCGTAGACGCGCAGAAACGTCTCCTGAGCGAGATCTTCCGCGATATCCGGATCCCGGATGAAGCGTCCAATCACGCGGAGTAGTCGTCGCTCGTACCGCTTGACCAGCGATCCAAACGAGTCGCGACGACCTCGTCGAGTCTCTTCCACCAACCGGGCGTCTCCCGCTCGGTCGTCCTCGTCGACGGTTGTCTCATCTGGAACCATCATTCGTCGCAGATTCGTTTGCATGTCCGACTCCGGGGAGTCTCCAGCCGGTCTCAACATCTCTGTTATACGATGGATACGGCAAGTCTGGGAGAGGCGTTGGAGGAATTCAGACAGATTTCTTATTGGCAGAGCGAGAAAAACCCGGGGTGCAGTATTTCATAGGGAGGAATGGGGGGGTGAGGATTCATTATTCCGTAACCGTTCTCATATGTATGTGTTACGTCGATTATCCAATTGCAGGGATCACCTTCTGAAAAGCTGCACAAGCTGGATCGAGTTTGCCGATAAGTCCCAATGTGCGTGCCGCACTGCGCGATTTTTCCAGCTTCGGGGGGCAACCGGCTGGATCGATTCAAGCGGAAAGGCACTCCCAGAGGCGCGGAAACCTCCCAACCTCACATCGGAAAGTGTTCACTTCATGTCAGGTCGCCCCCATTTTGTTCGTCGCCATGCGTGGTCCCTGGCGGGCGCTCTCGCAGCGGCGTTGCTGGGACCCGCGTTCGAATGGAGCGCGCTTGGCGCTCCACCGCTGGAAGACGAACGTGCCAATTCGGGAGTGTCAAATGCCAGCCCCAAGACGCCAGACAGTACGGTGCATCTCAATCACCTGTCCACGCCTTGGACGAAAGTACTGCAAGACTTGGCGGACGGGACACACTCGACACTCGTCATGCACGATGCCCCTCCGGGCCGGTTTAGCCGACATGACTGGCACAAACACACGCGCACGGAAGCGGTCCGCATTCTCAACCGTGACCTGGAGAAGCTCGGCTATCGCATGTTGGAGAAGGGGCAGTTTCTCACGGTGATCGAAGTCCAGCAGGCCCACGTCGACTACGAACGCCCGGTGGTCGGTGAACGCCGGGCTCCCGTCGCCGCCACAGCACCACAATCACAGGGTGACTCAGAGGCAGGTCTGTCGGACGAAATCCAAATCGTGAAGCACGAGCGACCCACGAAAAATCGCCCGTCTTCTCCCCGCGTATCGACCATTGAACCCGCCCGCAATTCTCATGACAAGCGCGTTGTCCAGATTCAACACCTGGATGCGGAAGTGGATCCGTCGCAGGCTCACCGCAGGCCAGTGACGCAACCCGAATCTGAAGCCCCCGA
>JANOKO010001461.1:0-4236 GCA_031419335.1 Planctomycetota bacterium | reverse complement strand
TGCCCCGCTCATGACGCTCGGATGTCGCAAGGGGACGGGCATGATTGCCCATCCTACTTTAGCGCAACGCCCAGACGAGGGCGGCTTTGGCGAGGTGCATGCGGTTTTCGGCTTGCGGAAAGCACAGGCTTTGCGGGCCGTCCATGACCTCGTCGGTCACTTCCTGGCCCCGGCGAGCGGGGAGGCAGTGCATGAATCGAGCCTTGCGATTGGCGGTCTTCATCAGCACGGCGTCAACCTGGAACCCCACGAAGTCCTTCTGCCGGGCTTCCTTCTCGTCTTCCTGGCCCATGCTGGCCCACACATCGGTATAGACCACATCGGCGTGCTTCGCAGCCAAGTGCGGGTCGTTCGTCTCCAGCAATTCCAGCTTCGGGAACCGCTGCTTGAGCCGTTCCACGAATGGGCGGGGGAACTCATACTCCGGCGGAGTGCCGATGGCGAAACTCATCCCGAGATGGCCACACACCTCGGCCAGTGAGACGGCGACATTGTTGCCATCTCCGATGTAAGCCACCCGCAAACCCGCGAACGAGCCGAACGCCTCTTCAATCGTCTGGGCATCGGCCAGGGCTTGGCACGGATGGCAATCATTCGACAACCCGTTGATCACCGGCTTCCCCGACCAGCGGGCGAAGTCCTCGACCAACGACTGCTTGTACGTCCGCAGGGCGATCACATCCGAGTAGCCGCCGATCACGCGGGCCACATCCGATACCGCCTCGCGCCCCTCCAGCCCGGCATCCTTCCGCGATAGGAAAATGCTGCTGCCACCTAGTTGCATTATGGCGGCGTCGAAGCTCAAGCGGGTGCGGAGCGATGGCTTCTCGAACACTTGGGTCAGGACGTGCCCGGCCAGCAGCTGTGGACGTTCCCCTCGGCGGAGCTGGGATTTCAGCCCGCGGGCCAGAGTGAGAATCTCACGCACGTTGTCGGTCGACACATCGAACAGCGAGGTCAGGTGTCGCATCGCTGTGGTTCCTGACTGGGCAAAAGGACGAAATGGGAAAGCGGCCACCCTCCTGCGGGCCACCAGAACAGAGTGGCGCGAGCGGCCAGACTTCCGCAGTCTCCGAAGACTTCGGAAGTCTCAGTATGGTCACTCCTGACCAGACAAGGCCATCATCGAACGGTTCAGCCTCCGCCCTTGAAGATCTTACGCTGCATTGTGGCCTGATACGGCGTCCAGGTCGACTGTGAGTTCGGATCGCTGGTTATTAACGTGGTATATTCGTTGACCTTGGCATCCAGGTTGTCCAGATGGTGCAGGGCAATCGCCTCGGGCGTCATCGGCAGCTTCGGGCTGCCGAATTCGTACGACCCGTGATGGCTCAGCAGCATGTGCTTGACCCGCAGCAGCGTCTCCTTCGGGAACGCATGCCCCAGCCGCCGTTCGGCCTCCGGAAGATGCTCGTTGACCATCTCGACCCCTTGCACCAGGTGGCCGATCAACTGACCCTCATCGGTGTAGCCAAACACCGCGTCGAACTCGAGTTCCCGGACCTTGCCAATGTCGTGCAGGAACGCCCCCGCCAGCAGCAGCCGCGAGTCGACCTTGGGGTACAGATCCGCAATCCGCGTAATCGTTTCCAGCAGATTGACGATGTGTTCCAGCAGCCCGCCCGCATACGCATGGTGCAGCCGGATCCCCGCCGGAGCCTGGGCCAGCCGGGCCATGAACTCCTCGTCGTCGAGGAAACACTCCATCAAGGTTCGCAGCGGAGCGTCGTCGATGCTTAGCAGAATCTCCTTGAGCCGGGACAGCAGCCGCGTTGAGTTGACCGAGGTCTCCTGCACGAAATCGGCTTGGTTCAGCCCCTCCGTCGGGGCTTTCTCGATGCGGTTCATGATCAGTTGCAGGTTGCCCTGGAACAGTTGGATCTTGCCCTTCACCTTCACATAGTCGCCGACCTGGAGTTGGGCGATGGAGCTTTCAGTGACATTCCACAGCAGCCCGCTGACTTGGCCGGTCTTATCCCGAAGCTGGGCCAGGAGATACGTCTCCGCATGGCGATTGGCGCGAAGCTGGCGATCAGCGAGGAGGAACACCTCGTCGACGGGGGAGCCATCGGCCAACTGATTGACAAACACACGCGGCATAGCAGCCGAACCTTGCTGAGCGAGCGAAACGAAGACGGATCGGGGTTCGAACGCAGGTTCGAATCCGATCCGGGGAAGCGGTTCATGTTACGGCGGCACCCGACCGGCCACAAGCACGCGGGGTCGCTAGAAGTGCAGCACGTGTGACCTAGCGTGAATCGCCTGTTGGAATTGATGGTGTGGGCGACTCCTGCGACTTCGACCATGATTGAAAAACGTGCTGCCTCCGCTGTCTTGAATCCAACGTGCGTTCGCGAACTCGATTCAAGGCGCGGTGTCCGGGTGTCAGGAAGACTCGCTTGCCGTACGTGACTGGCGTGTTAGACTTTCTGGCCGACAGCAGACCCGCTGTCAGCCATCGGCGAGGTAGCTCAGTTGGTAGAGCAGCGGATTCATAAGCCGCGGGTCGTGGGTTCGAGTCCCATCCTCGCCATTTTTGATGTCTGGTGACTCCGTTGCGACAGGTGAAGCATCGGATTCGCCCGTTTGATCGCACGCTCAAGTTCCCTATCGAGTCCATTCCGGCCTGATTTCGGTCGGGACTATCCTCCGCGACTCACACGTGTCCATGTACGGTCTGCTCAACATCAACAAGCCCGCCACCTGGACCTCGCGGGATGTGATCAATTGGATCGAGCAACAGGCTCGAAAAGTCAAGATCGGACATGCGGGAACGCTTGATCCACTCGCGACGGGCGTGCTGATCGTCTGCCTGGGCCATGCGACGCGACTCGTTCCGTTTCTGCATGAGCTGCCGAAGACCTACGTCGCGACGTTCCTGCTGGGGAGGCGTAGCGACTCGGACGATATCGATACTGAGGTCGAACTCCTCGCAGATGCCCCCGCTGTATCGACCGAGCAACTTCTCACCGTCATCCCGAATTTCGTCGGGACAATCACCCAGCAGCCGCCCACGTTCAGCGCGATCAAGATCAACGGCCAGCCAGCCTACCGCAAGGCTCGTCAAGGAAAACCGATCGCGGTGCCCCTGCGCGAGGTCGATGTTCACAGCATCGCACTTCTGGAGCATGCCAAAGACACATTCTCGCTGGAGATCCAATGTGGCAGCGGCACCTACATCCGGTCGATCGGGCGCGACATCGCTGCCGCCTGCGGGTCAGCAGCTGTGATGTCGAGCTTGTGTCGGACGCGGGTCGGGGATTTTACGGTTGAGGCGGCAATCGGTCCTTTGGCGATCGAACGCCAGACCGTCGCGGAGCTGCTCCTGTGTCCTCAGCAGGCGGTTCCGCAACGTCCGTTGATCCGGCTTACTCCCGATGAAATTCCTCGCGTGGAGAATGGGAATGAGATCCCTGCCCGCCTGGAACTGACGATCGAAACCCGAGAAGTGGCTCTGTGTGATGCGAACGGAGTGATGATCGCCTTGGCCGATTTTCACCCCGCTAAACGGACTTTGATCCCGCGCGTGGTGCTGAGGCCGCCAGCCTGTACATTTTCTCGGTGAGAAATGCATTTTTCGCGGGCGAGTCGGCTAACTGTCGATCTTGTCTGCTCTTCTCCGTATCCACTTCCTAGAATTCATCGAAACTTCACACCGACTTGGGTGTTTCACCCTGGTGAATTGACTGTGTTGAGGAGACATCGAGTGACGAAGAGCATCGCTGTTGGCTTATGTGGACTACTGGCCTTGGGAGTTTTCCTCTTCTGGGCTCCCCAATTGTGGTCGCAACGGCCAGATGCTCCAAGCGGAGAGAACCGCGACCAGCCAGCACCACCTGCTGGAGGTGTTCCTGGGGGATTCGGCGGCGGGTTCTCCGGCGGGCCAGGTGGCGGCCCGGGAGGCTTCCAATTCCCCCTCGATCCGGTCACGTTGGCTCTCGATATCAATAAAGACCGTGAGATCTCTGCTGAGGAAATGGCCCAGGCCCCCGAACTGTTGGCTACGCTCGACAAAAACAAAGACGGTAAGATCACCAATGAGGAGGCCACGCCCCCCTTCATGTTCGGGGGTGGTTTCGGGGGCCCCGGTGGGGGCCAGGAACGCGAACTCCTCAAGGAATATGACCAGGATGGCAACGGTTACTTGACTCAGGCGGAACGCGCTGCGGCTCGCAAGGCGGCACCAGCGGGCGGAGGTGGTGGAGGGTTTGGCCGACCGGGCGGTTTCGGCCCACC
>JANOKO010001460.1:0-2532 GCA_031419335.1 Planctomycetota bacterium | reverse complement strand
TCTCGGATGGGCCAGCTTGAGCGCGATCAGTCGGTTGTAAGTCTCGTTGGTATGAATGTCCGCCGGGTAGAGGTACAACGGAATCAAGAGCCCGGTCGGCTGCTGAGAGAGAGCCATATGTTGCTGAGAAAGTGCCGTTGGATCATCGGCTAGACATACCATTGTCGATGACCAGATGGCCCAAACGACCCACACCTTTGACGCATGGTTCATAAATCACCGCAGCTGAAGAGTCGTTGTATGGCACAAGCAGCCATGACCTGCATCATCTCAACCAACCGTTGACGTGTGAAGCCGAATGTGATTCAGACCATGTGGACTGGGGGGGGGGGTCAACGGGCTTCCCAACACATCCTTACTGATTCCCGCTACACTTCGCCCTGACTCTACCACCCCACCCGCACTGACGTATTCATCATGTTGTTCGCCTTACTGGCTGCTGTTCTGTTTGCTGCCTCAGCGATCTGTGGACAGAGTCTCAGTCGCCAACTGGGAGGGGTGACGGCGAATGCGTACCGCATCACGATTGCCTGTCTGCTGCTGGGAGTGATCTCCTGGGGGTTCTATCCAGGTCAGATCCACTCCGCGACTTTTGGCTGGTTTCTGTTCAGTGGAATCGTGGGTTTTGGGCTGGGCGATGTGGCATTGTATCTGGCATACCCGCTGCTGGGAGCAAGAACGGCGGTTCTGGTCAATTTGTGCATCGCGACTCTCTGCAGTGCAGTGGCTGACGGGGTCTGGTTGGGGGCTCCATTGACATCCGCTGAAGTCGGAGCAGCAGCTCTGACACTGACGGGAGTGGTCATGGCCCTGCACAAGCGAGACGAACCGTTTCAGTGGAATGCAGGGCTGATTCTCTCGCTGTTTGCCGGGACGTGTCAGGGGCTCAGTCTGATGCTCAGCCGGATGGCTCAAGGCGTCGCGAAACAACAGGGATTCGAGATCTCTGGTCCCGCGCAGGCGTTTCAACGCACGCTCGGCGGGGTCATGATCGGTTGGATTGCACTGGCCATCCTGCGGTCGTCGCTCGAAGGCAAGACGCTGGTGCCAGCATCCGCACGTACGCCCAGGTTGCCGTACTGGCTCCTGGGAGCCTCATTCTTCGGTCCGGTCGCTGGAGTCAGTGCGCTGCAGGTCGCCTTGCAGCAAGTCGACCGGAGCGCGATTGTCTCGGCAATCACGTCGACGGCTCCCTTGCTGCTGCTCCCGATCTCCCGATTCATTGACCGCGAAGCACCGACTCGTCTGGCGATTGGGGGATCGTTCCTGGCATTTGGAGGAGTGGCTGTGATGGCATACCTGCGATCGAAGTAGCGGGAAGCGACCCGATCACAACCAACAGGGAGCGCCGGCGACCTTCGATTGACGAAAGGATGGCTCGGACCGTGCGTTTTCAGTGTTTTCTCGCTGCAATGTGCGTTACCTGCCTGGGGCTCGATTGCTGGACTGAGATGGAATCACGAGTCACTCACGGGCTTGTCGGCGCACGGATTCCTTCGCTTTCGCCCGTTCCAACTTCTCGTTCACCCGCGAGAAGTTTCGCAGCCAGTCGTCGTAGCGCTGAGCTTTGAACTGGAAGAACTCCTCGACCTCTTTGTGCGGGGAAAGCAGAAACTTCTCCGCAGCCAGGCCCTGGATCACGCAGTCGGACACGGCCTCGGGCGTCACCGAACTCATGTGCAGGAACTGGTGGACCGGGTCGCTCAGGTCGAGGAATTCGGTCGAGACGCCCGCGGGGCAGAGGCACGATACCTTGATCCCACGCTTCTGGTACTGCACCGAGAGCCACTCCGCGAAGGCCACCACCGCGTGCTTCGTGACCGAGTACGGAGCTGACCCGATCTCGGTCAATAGCCCCGCAGCTGAGGATGTGTGCAGCAAATAGCCCTGCCCGCGCTCCAGCATCCCCGGCAGCACCGCCCGCGCGGCATAGACATGGGCCATGACATTCACGTCCCACAGCCGCTGCCAGTCGATATCGGGAACTTCGACGCCGCCGCTGACAGTAATTCCCGCGTTGGAGACGAACAGGTCGATCTGGCCGAAGCGTTCGATCGCCTGAGCGACGAGTGCTTGAATGTCAACTTCCCGCTGCACATCACAGCGGACCGCGAGGCCGCCGATTTCCTGGGCCACGGCCGAGGCCGCCTCGACATCGAGATCTGCCACCACGACGCCGCGAGCCTGCTCCTCGGCGAAACGGCGGCAGAGCGCGCGACCGATTCCATGGGCACCGCCAGTGACGACAGCGACTTGATTCACCAACTGCATGGGACATCCTTGTCGGTGCGAAATCGACACGTCGAGCCAGTTCGACGGCTGACACTACTTCGCAGGGGACTGGCTCTGCTGAAGCGACTTTACCTGGGCGTGGACCGTGCCCACGATCTGCTCCTCGACCGTGTCGGCCCATTTGCTGGGACGACCATAATACAGCATGGCCCCTTCCCCTTCATACCCGCCCTCTTTCAGGACACGTAGCGAAGGAATGTAGGCCATCACGTCATTCGCATACCCGGCCACCCACACCGG
>JANOKO010001459.1:0-3434 GCA_031419335.1 Planctomycetota bacterium | reverse complement strand
GTCGCCACGGAACTTCTGGATCGCGTTCTTCACCGGCCACGCGGCTCCGTCCGACAGACCGCAGATCGTGGTGCCGGGGATGATCCCCATTGAGGCGGCGACTTCCGTCAGCAGGTCCACGTCTCGCATCTGGCCGTTCCCCGAACGGATGCGTTCCAGGATGCGGGTCATCCAGTTCGTCCCCTCGCGACATGGTGTACACTGGCCACAGCTCTCGTGTGAGAAGAACCGGGCGCAGTTGTATAGCACATCGACCATGTTCGTGTGATCGTCAATCACGACGACGGCTGCGGTCCCGAGACCGAGACAGCCCGCCTTGCCGGGACCAGCGAAGTCGAGCGGGATATCGAGTTCCTGATCGGACAGGAACCCCATGCTGATCCCGCCGGGGACGACGGCCTTGGCCTTGCGTCCTTTCCAGACGCCGCCCGCGTGTTCATCGATCAGCTCGCGTGCAGTGACGCCCAGCGGCAACTCAACACAGCACGGCTTGTTGACGTGTCCGCTGACGGTGTAGAGCTTGGGGCCATAGCTACCGGGGTCGCGGGGGTTGGCCGGGTCGGGCTTCACGCCGATCGACTGGAACCACTCCTTGCCGCGATCCAGGATCTGCTTGACGCAGCACAACGTCTCGACGTTGTTGACGATCGTCGGCTTGCGGAAGAGTCCTTCAATGGCGGGGAAGGGCGGTTTGATGCGGGGCCAGGCCCGCTTGCCTTCGAGGCTCTCAATCAGGCCGGTCTCCTCGCCGCAGATGTACGCAGCAGCCCCCCGGTGCAGCACGATGTCGAGGTCGAATCCCTTGCCGAGAATGTTCTTGCCGAGGAGCCCGGCGGCGTAGCACTCCTTGATCGCGGCGTCGAGGCGGCGATAGCTCAGTCCATACTCGAAGCGGATGTAGAGGTACGCATTCTTCGACTTGATCGCATGGCAGGCGATCGCGATCCCCTCAATCAACTGATGCGGGTCCAGCTCCATCAGAATACGGTTGTTGAACGTCCCCGGCTCCGACTCGTCGGCGTTGATACACAGGTAGATCGGCCCCGGATGGTCCTTGGGCAGGAACGTCCACTTCAGCCCGCACGGAAAGCCCGCCCCGCCGCGCCCCCGCAGCCCGGAGTCCTTGACGATGGTGGTCACATCCGCGGGGGCCATGTCGAGGGCCTTGCGCAGCGCCTGATACCCGCCATCGCGCTGGTAGGTGGCCAGCGTGTGGCTGTCAGGCGTGTTGATGCGAGCCAGAAGGACGGGTTCGAATGTGGGCACGGTGGAAAGTTCTCAGTTCTCTGTGACGAGGAGTTTTCAGTCGTCAGTATTCAGTGGTCAGTCAGAGAGGCTCGTCGAAGTCATGGGGAGCAACATCTGCTCCGCTTCCTCAGCAGACACCCACGCGGGTCGCCCGTCCTTCCAGACAGCCATCGGCAGTTCGAGCCCCTTGTGAAGCCGGATGGCCGATTCGATCGCCTTGCGAGAGGCGACTTTGATGATCTCGGCATCGCGATCAAGTTCCTCGTCAGTGACCGGCATTGATCTGGCTCCAAGTGTTCGCACACAGGACTCGCGGCAACCGACCAACTCCGCCGGAGGCCACCAGCCGCAGGTCCGCAGGTTCGGTCCCGTCAAGAACCTCCCAGCGATCCATCAGTGGCAAGTACAACTCGAACAGGTTTCTCAACCCACCCGCGTACCGCCGCCGAATCACATCGTCGGGGATGTGATGACCACCGACACGCACCCGATCGGTCACTCGACGGATCGCCATCTCCGCACTCGGCAACCAGATGAACACGAGTCTCGTCTGATAGCCCTCCGCACGCCGCTTCACGATCCACGGGGCATAGGTCCGGGAAGCCAGCGTGGTCTCGAAGGCGAAGGACTTGCGGCTGGCCGCCAGTTCTTCGAGTCGTTCCCACATCAACCGTCCGGCTTGCAAGGCCACTGACTCGGGATGGAATCCCGAGAGTCCCTTGGCAATCTCGTCGGCGTTGACGAAATCCCGAATCCCCCATCCATCTCTCAACAGCCACGGAGCAAAGGTCGACTTGCCCGCCCCATTGGGACCGGCGAGAACAACCAGTTCTGGAGCCGTTGAGGCCATCTCACTTCAGCCCATCGATCAACTTCGACGCCGAGTCGACATCAAGGCTCATGTGACAGTCCTCATCCATCAACGCACAAGGGGCACCTTCGCAGGCTCCCAGGCACTCGGCGAACTCCAGCGTGAATTTGCCGTCGGCTGAGGTCTCCCCCGGCTTCACGTTGTACTTGTGGCACACCTCGCCCAGCAGCTCCTCGCCGCCCCGCAGCATGCACGAGATGCTGCGGCAGAACCAGACGCGGTGCTTCCCCAGCGGGTGCTGCTCGTCCTTGAAGAAGTTGTAGAACGACATCGTGTCGTGGACTTCCGACGGATGCAGTTCGAGCAGTTTCGCGATCTCGCGGATCGACTCGGTCGACACGCACCGCAGAGCGTCATGCACGCTGTGCAGCGCGGGCAGCGTCACCGCCCGCTTGTTCGGGTACTTCGGGAACTCGGCCCGAATCTTCTCGCGAAGTTCTTCGGTCAGGGCACTCATCGGTCAAGCTCCGCCGCAATGATGTTCAGACTTCCCAACACGGCCACCACATCGCTCAGCATGTGTCCGCGAATCAAGTGGGGGAAGGCTGCGAAATGGATGTAAGAGGGGGGACGAGTGCGGGCGCGGTAGGCTCGCGTGCTGTCCTGGCCCACGATGTAGAACCCGAGTTCGCCGTTGGGGGCTTCCGTGGCGGCGTAGATCTCTTCGTGAGGGACATCGTAGCCCCGGTTGGGCATGTTGACTTCGAAGTGTTGGATCAGCCCCTCGATGCTGCGATACACAGCGGGCTTGGCGGGCAACACGACCCCCGAGCCCGCGTCGACATTCACCGGACCGCCGGGGATGTTCTCGATCGCCTGCTCGATGATTTGCAGGCTCTCGATCATCTCCTGCATACGGACCAGATAGCGGGCGTAGCAATCGCCGCCCTGCGAGCAGATCACCTTGAAGTCGAAGTCCGGGTAGGCCAGATACGGCTCATCCTTCCGCAGGTCGCGCACCACGCCGCTGGCTCGCGCGACCGGCCCGGTGCAACTGAAGCTGATCGCGTCCTCCTTGCTGAGGACGCCGATCCCCTTGGTGCGGTCGATGAAGATCCGGTTGCGGGTCAGGAGCTTGTGGACCTCATCGTGAGTTTTGCGAAACTGCTTGGTGAAGCTGCGAACCTGGTTGACCCATTCGAGGTTCACGTCGAACATCACGCCGCCGACGCGGGTGTAGCTGGTATGGAACCGCTGTCCGCTGGCGTACTCGACGATGTTGTAGATCAGCTCCCGTTGCTCGAAGAAATACAGGAACGCCGTGAACGCCCCGAGGTCCAGGGCACTCGTCCCACAGTTCAGCAGGTGGTCATGC
>JANOKO010001458.1:0-1145 GCA_031419335.1 Planctomycetota bacterium | reverse complement strand
GGTGGTCATCCGTGACCTGCTAGGGGGCGATCGAAAGTCGGATGGGCAATCCTGCCCGTCCCGTTCTGCGATGGAGTGTTGCGGTGCGAGGTGAGTTGTCTTAACGGCTTGTGAGTTGTGCCTGGCTCGGGGACGGGCAGGATTGCCCATCCTACATCAACGGTCGATCCAGTGAACGGGGAGTTTCGATCAGGACCGGCGGTCTTCCCCCAGCTTGCCCCGTTTCACGTGAAACGGGTCTGACGTAGGTCGGCCTTTCCAGGCCGACCCGGATCGGCGAACAACTCCGGGGCGGCAATCCTGCGGTGATGTCTGAGCGGCCCACTGGGACAGGGGTGGGTTGTTGAGGGTCGCGCGGGACGGGCTGGAAAGCCCGTCCTACGTCAGGCGTCCTCCTTCCGGCCCACCGTCGGTGGGTGCGGAATCTTCTCCAACACGTGGTCGATCAGACCGTACTTCTGGGCTTCGTCGGCAGACATGAAGTTGTCGCGATCGGTGTCGCGCTCGATCTCGTCGTAGGTCTTGCCGGTGTGCTTCAGCAGAATCTCGTTCAGCTTCCGCTTCATCCGCAACAGCTCCTTGGCGTGGATTTCGAGTTCCGTCGCGGTCCCCTCCATCCCGGCCAGTGGCTGGTGAATCATGATCCGGCTATTGGGCAACGAGTTCCGCTTCCCCTTCGTTCCAGCAGTGAGCAGCAACGCTCCCATGCTGCTCGCCTGGCCCAGGCAGTACGTCGCCACGTCGCAGCTGAGGTACTGCATCGTGTCGTAGATGGCCATGCCCGAGGTGACCGATCCACCGGGTGAGTTGATGTAGAGGTGGATGTCCGCCTTGGGATCGTCGAACTGGAGGAAAAGGAACTGGGCGACCAAGGCGTTGGCCAGGGTGTCCGTCACCTGTGTTCCGAGGAACACGATGCGGTCCTTGAGCAGACGGCTGTAGATGTCCATGGCCCGCTCTTCGCGGCCGGACTTTTCGATGACGTAGGGAATCAGTGTGGACATGAGGGAGGGGGCTTTTGGCTGATGACGGGTGGCTGATGGCCAGAACGTTCTGGCTGATAACTGACGACTGAAAACTCACTACTTCGCTTCCACCGGCTTGGGCTTCTTCTTGTCGCGCTTGATCGGCACGACCTCGTCGAC
>JANOKO010001457.1:0-12257 GCA_031419335.1 Planctomycetota bacterium | reverse complement strand
CGCGCTTGTGCGCTACGAGCGAAACTTCACTCACCCAAACCTTGATTAGATGACCGTCCAAGATGTCTCCACTCCCTCATGGCAACAAGCGCGGGAACCACCGGGGCGAGCCCGGGTGGCGGGGGGGAGGAGTGGTGCGTTACGCCAGGATCTCCCGCAGCACCTTCCCATGCACATCCGTCAGGCGGAAGTCCCTCCCGGCGTAGCGGTAGGTCAGCTGCTCGTGATCGAACCCGAGCAGGTGCAGGATCGTCGCATGTAAATCATGCACGCTGGTGGGTTTATCGACGGCCTTGAAGCCGAAGTCGTCGGTCGCTCCGTAGGCCATCCCCCCCTTAATTCCGCCGCCAGCCAGCCAGACGCTGAACCCGTAGTGGTTGTGGTCGCGGCCCATCTGCTCTTTGCCGTCGCCGCTCAGTTCCACGGTCGGCGTGCGTCCGAATTCTCCGCCCCAGAGAATTAACGTCTCCTCAAACATCCCGCGCTGCTTGAGATCGTGCATCAGCGCTGAGATCGGCCCGTCGATCTCCCCGGCCAGCTTGCGGTGGTTGGCCTCGATCTGAGTGTGGTTATCCCACGGCTGCCCGGCACCGTGCCAGAGTTGGACATACCGCACGCCGCGTTCGAGGAGCCGCCGCGCGATGAGGGTCTGTCGTCCGTGGACGCCGTCGCCGTAGCGGGCCTGCACGTGGGCCGGTTCTTTCGAGATGTCAAACGCCTCAGCCGCCTCGGTCTGCATCCGGAAGGCCAGCTCGAACGACTGAATTCTCGCATCGAGACGCGAATCGAGACGCTGGTCGCGATGCTCGGTGTTGAGGGTCTTCAGCAAATCGAGTTGCCTCCGCTGGACGGCCAGCGAGGCATGGGGGCTGCGGATATTCTCGATCAGCTTTTCGAGTTCGCGGTGCTGGGGGTCGATGAACGTCCCCTGGTAAATTCCGGGCAGGAACCCCGACTGCCAGTTCTCGGAGTCCTTAATCGGCATGCCGTTCGGGCACATCGCAATGAACCCCGGCAGGTTCTTGTTCTCAGCTCCGAGGCCATACATGACCCACGCCCCAACACTGGGCCGCGACTGCACCGAATCGCCGCAATTCATCAACATCAGCGACGGCTCGTGGTTCGGCACCTGGGCATACATCGAGCGGATCACCGCGATGTCGTCGGCATGCTCGGCGGTCTTCGCGAAGATCTCGCTGATATCGAGGCCGCTCTGGCCGTACTTTTGAAACTTAAACGGCGAAGGAAACGCCGACCCCGTCTTGCGCTCGGTGGTCAGGTTGATCGGGGCCGGCTTCCCCGCGTAGGTCGTCAGCGCGGGCTTGGGGTCGAACGTATCCACATGCGACGGCCCGCCGTTGCAGAAGAAGTGGATCACCCGCTTGACCTTGGCAGGGAACTGCGGGAGTTTCGCTCCGAGTCCTGCTTCGGGGGGAACTGCGATTGAGTGTCTAGCCGAATCGTCCGCAAACAACCCTGCCAGTCCGAGTGCCCCCAGCCCCATGCCGGACCGCGTGAGCAAAGAACGTCGATTGAGGTTGCCGTAGTCGAGCATCGCACCATCCATTCAGGGTTGCCGATATGATTCAGTGTAGCATGTCTTGCCGAGAGACCATCATTCCAAACACAGAACATGACAATACTGAATTCACGGAATGAGCACTCTCGCAATGCAGGCTGACCAGTGAGCCGGTGGCATCGGACTTGGGAATTCGGGGCCACCCCGGTGTTCTGATCGACTTGCGCGAACTCACGCCAGAGGCAACATGACCTCGCGCGGGTTCATCGGCTCGGAGGAGAACGGGTACGACTTCTCCAGCGGCAGAATCGAGTCGGCGTACTCCTGGATTTGATTCGGGGTCTCGAACAATTGATCGTAGACCCCGTCGTTATCGTATTCGCAGTTGTCGGTCGAGTAGTCGCGGCAGATCTGCGGCCGGGTCTCGTAGATGCCGCACATGTTGTTGGGCTGCAAGTGGTCGCACACGTTGTGAACGCAGAGAAACCAAGTACCCGCATCGACGAACACCGTCACTCGTCCGTGCAGCATGAACCAGCGGATGTTCTCGAAGTCCTTCCGCTCGGTCGGTGTTTCCATCGGCAGCGCGAAGTACCCACAACAGCGGGCAGTGCAATACTGACATAGAACTTCTCCCGGTTTGACATCGGCACGTTTGACAGGGGCTTTAGGCATGGGACACCGGGGACGGACAGAGGTTCATTTGAGGAAGGAAACTGGTGAATCGGAGCAGTGTAACGGACATCCGGGCGGACGGCAGCTAAGAGGGAGGACGCGGCACCCGTGGCTGGCCAGTCCCGCGAGTCCTTCCAACCCTCCAGTTCGCCCGTTCCCTCTTTCCTGATCTTCGCGGAGTCGACAGAATGGACAGTCGTGAGGAGGGAAGGGATGCCAACTCATGTGGAGGAGCGAATGTGATGGCGGATTCGATGTCGCGGACCAGTCGGTTACGCCTGATGCTGGTGTTGCTGTTGTCGTTGGTCGGCTGTGACCAAGCGAGCAAGTGTTATGCAGTGACGCATTGGTCTCACTTGAAAAATCAGGCACCCCTCAGCTATTTCCACGACACGTTTCGAATCACGTATGCGGAGAATAAAGGAGCGTTTCTGAGTTTGTTTGGGGAGATGCCAGAGACAACACGCTACGCGATTCTGGTGGTCGGCAATTCCGTATTCATGATCGGGCTGGCGATATGGCTGCTCGGATTGCCAAAACTTGACCGTTGGAGCAGTGTGGCCTGGACGCTGGTCTTCGTTGGCGGAGTGGGCAATTTGATTGACCGTGTCCGGATCAATGCCGTGATCGATTTTCTGAACCTCGGCATCGGACCCGTCCGTACGGGGATATTCAATGTTGCCGACATGGCCATTACATCTGGTTTTTTCATGATCGCGCCGCTGCTGTTTCGTCGGGATTTGACCGAAGATTCGTCGAGCGGGTCAGCTCCTGGAACCGTGCCTGCACCGACCCCCACCGGATCGCCATCGTGAGTGAGACGAGGTCAGCCTCGGATGAAGTACTGGATTGCCCTTCGAGTACCAGACGGGCAAGGATGTCGATCGTACGAGGCTGGTTACGCCTCTGCAGCCAGAGTCTGTTGTGGCTCGTGTGGCTCATTCCGCTGGTCTCTGCCGAGGACCGCGTGACCTTCACCCCCGCAGGGGCTCTCGATCCTGTGGTGCTCATCGGAACCGTCGAGGACTACAACGGTGAGGAACTGCTCCTTCAGCGGGATGGAGCACCAGTCTCCGATCGATACCCCTCACGCCAAGTCCACGCGGTGCAGACATGGCGATCCGCGATTTACGACCAGGGGATCACTGAATTTCAGGCAGGCCAGACACCGCAGGCGGAGCTGTCGCTTCAGCAAGCCGTTCGTGAAGAGCCTCGTGATTGGATGAAGCGAGAGATTCTCACCCATCTCGTGCGCTGTGCCCTCCGCCGGGGCGATTGGGGGACGGCCGGAACTCGCTTCCTGCAAATCACAAATCAGGACGCCACTTCGCGACACTGGAATGTGGCCCCCCTCATGTGGGCTCCCCAGTCCTTGGGTGAAAGCCAGAAGGCCCTCGCACGCTCCTGGATCCGATTGCCCGATTCGCCTTCGCGGTTACTCGCCGCCAGTGGATTACTCCTCGATCCGGTGTATGGTGAGGCAGCTGCAAAGACGCTGGACGACCTCGCCCGCGATACCAATCGAATGGTCTCCGCACTGGCACGGGCTCAGTTGTGGCGACTGCGCTTAGGACTGGAGATCAGTGAAATCGAGGTTCAGAAGTGGCGGACCGAGGTCCGGCGACTGCCGCGGAACTTACGTGCGGGGCCTCAATACCTCGTTGGGCGCAGCTTGCTCCAGCGGCACGAACCCAGATCTGCCGCCGCAGAGTTTCTGTGGCTGCCGCTGGTCTACAACGACCATGAAGAATTGTCGGCTCGAGCCCTGGTCGATGCTGCGCAGGCTCTGGAACAGACGGGGCAAGAGCGTGAATCCCTGGTCCTGTATGAATTGGTCAGGGCGAGGTTCCCGTGGTCTCCGTGGGCGAACGAGGCCCGCAAGTCGAGATCGGACTTGTCCTCTCCCACTGATTCGAGCGAGAATCCGCCCCCGCGAGTCATGCCTGAGTGAGAGCTTCAGTGATAGGGATCGCTGGGTGTAGACCCGCGCAGAATCTCATACACACGCCAGGAGGGCGGTATGTTTGCTGATCCATCCAACCGACCTCGATCGAACCCCTGCGGGCGCGTCGTGCGTACGCTCGTCTGGTGCTTGGGATTCTCGTTGCTCTATTCCCGCGTAGCACAAGCCGCTGACGGCAAGATTTTTGACAAGGGCGTACTCGATGTTCGCGAGTTGCTCAGGGCAGGCGGATTCATTGGGTATGTGACGATCGGGCTGAGTGTCGCGATGGGAGCCTTGATCGTGGAGCATTTGCTGACCATCCGTCGCAAGGCTCTGGTTCCGCAGGGGTTCACCGAGAAGTGCCAGCAACTGGTGGCGGCGGGGCAGATCACTCAAGCCGAAACTCTGTGTCGCGAGCAAACAAGTCTGTTGTCCTATGTCGTCGGGATCGGTCTGCAAGAGGCAGATCTCGGGGCCGCTTCGATGGTCAAGGCCATGGAAGATGCCATCGCCGAGCAGGCCGCGCGGCTGACCCGCAAGATTGAATATCTGTCGCTGATCGGCGTGATCGGACCCATGTTGGGATTGATGGGGACCGTGTGGGGCATGATCCAGGCGTTCGCTGAGTTTGCCGAAAAAGTGGCCCCTCGCACTGCCGACTTTGCTCCCTCGATCTCCGAAGCCCTGGTGACCACGATGTTCGGCTTGCTGGTCGCGGTCCCCGCGCAAGTGGCCTTCGCCTTGTTTCGCAACCGCATTGACAGCTACATCGCCGAGGCCGCAGTCAGTGCCGAGACCATTGTGGCTCCTCTGAAGCGGCGGTTACTCCAGCGCAAAACCGAGTCTCGACCCGCACCCGTTCTTCCGGCAACCAGTCCCACAGCTCCGGAGGGGGGACGCCGCACGTGAGAGTTCCATCCACCCGATTCCGGCGACCGATGCGGATGGACATGACGCCATTAATCGACATGGTATTCAATCTGGTCGTCTTCTTTCTGGTCGCCTCGCACTTCGCAAACGAGACCGATATTCCCGTCGAATTGCCCCGCGCGGTGACATCGACAGACGACGCAGATGACCCCCGCCGCCTGGTAGTGACGATCACAGAACACGAACAGCTCTACATCGCAGACCAGTCGATCAATCTGCCTCAACTGCAGGACTTGGTGCGAGACGAACTGGACCGCCACGGCCCCGAACTGACCGTGCAGATTCGGTCTGACCGGCGCGTGCCCTACCGGGCCGTGGAGCCATTGCTCATGCTGTGTTCGAGGCTGGGGGTGACGCGGTTTGGATTCAAGACCGAGGGGCTTTGAATTTGGGCCTTGTTGGTCGTGGGCCAGACATGGTGCATTGGCTTTTGGAGGGCTGCGTGCCAGCCAGCGACACTCAGGGCGACTCACACTCACTGTTGCGGTATGCCTTCAAGCCACATTGACCCACGAGCCCATTCGGTGCTATTGACTTCGATTAGGATTGGCACCGTGCGGCTAGAGTTCGAACTGACGCAGGACATGCACCAGCGGAGATTCCCATGCGACTTCCCTCATGGGCCTTCCTCACGGTCGCACTCGTGGGATGGTGTCTGAATCCAGCCGAGATGCTGGCGGAAGGTCGCTCTCTGGATGCCTTGCGGAACGAGGTGGATGAACCTGCTGCACCCAGGGCTCTTGATGAATCCCATGGCCACAGCGAACCCCGGTCCGGCAGAAATGGCCGATCATCGTCACTGGGCTGGGGGGCAGATGACGACGGGGATGTCGACAGCACGGAACAGGCCCTGGGCTGGGTCTTTCTGATGGGAGCCACGGCTCCCTGGTGGGGCCCTTATGTGGTTCTGGAAGGGGACAGTGCGGGAGTGGCAGCCTTTCCCGTGGGGCCTTACTCGCAGGGCTATGATGGATACCTTGTCTTCGATGAAGAGACGCTCGGCACCAGGCCCTGGAGTGGTCGCGTCAGCTTTGATACAGCGGACAACTTCGACGATCTGACGACCCTGACCGGGCGGCTGCGGCTTGATTCGCGGCATAGGTTTGGTCTCGATGCGGAGTGGTCCAGTCTCGTCGAACGCCAGTCGGGAGGGACGGATTGGCTGGGACGGGGCGATTGCAATCTTGTGGTGCGCTTCGCACAAAGCCCTCACGTCCAATTTCATTCAGGAATCGGAGTCAACTGGCTGGCAGATCGAAACCATGCCGACATGGGGTTTAACTTCACGTATGGGGTCGACCTGTTTCCGGTCGATCCCGTGGTGGCCTCGGCGACGATCGACTTGGGCACCATCGGGGATTCCAGCTTGCTTCACGTTCGAAGCACTGTGGGGCTGATGATTCGACCTCGACTGCATGTGTATACCGGGTATGACCTGCTGAACCTGGAAGGACATTCGATACATAGTCTCCTGACGGGGATCGAGTTTTGGTTTTGAGGAGTGAGCTGAGTTGGACCTGACCTCAACTCTCCGGACAACTCGATCTCGATGGCTGACCTGAGTTTCGGCAACTGCTGCGACCTATCGATTCCGCCCCAATAAACAACGTCGCAGCGCCAGATCGACGGCCTCGTTGGTCAGCACTCGCGAATAATCCGCATGGAGTTCGCGGCAGCCGTTTTCGAGTCGATCGCAAAATGTCTTCACCTCGACCTGATAGGCCTGTTGGATACTGCGAGTTTCGACCAACTGTTCACCGAGGGCTTCGAGCCCCTGAAACAAGACTGGTCCCTCAAAGGGAAACTCCCACTCTGCGGGATCAAGCAGATGTAGCAGTAGTACGTCGTGCTTGCGAGATCTTAGTGCCCGCATGCCAGCCAGGATCTCCTCCACAGGCCGCAAGCAGTCACTGATGACGACCACCACCGAACGACGGTGTGTCAATTCGGTGAATTGGCCGAGAGAGGTCTCAAATGGTGTCGGCACTGCAACCCCCGTCAGAGGTTCCACCTCCAGTTTCTTGAGCTCCTGCACCATGTTGTGCCAGTGTGCCATTCGCCCCCCAGGCGGAACGCGCAGCCTCAGCGATTGGTCGATCGTCGACAGGCTCATGAGATCTTGCTGCTGCGTCACCACAAACCCCGTGGCAGCCGCGAGCCAGCGGGCGTAGTCGAGTTTAGAAACCGAGGATTGCTCGGAGCGATACGACATCGATTCAGTGGTGTCGACGAGCAAGTGACAGACGAGGTCTGACTCCATCTCATACTGGCGGACATAGAACCGGTCGCGCCGCCCGAAGACCTTCCAGTCGACATGCCGCAGGTCATCACCCGGCGCGTACTGGCGATGTTCCGCGAACTCGACCGAGACCCCGCGCGCCGGGCTGCGATGCTGCCCGGACATCGCCCCTTCGACGATGGCTCGGGCCTGAAGTTCCAGTCCGGAGAGTCGGGTGAGTTGTTCGGGAGTCAGCATGCGTAGCCCCTCATCTCAACTGCTCCTGAGCCCAGACGGCGAGGGCCTCGCGGTTGATCTTCACGTTATGTCGCGTGTCGACGGGCATGGCGTCGATGAACTCGAAGGTCTCAATGCTTCTGGTCAGAGCGAACGACTGGGCCAAATCCTTGAGTTCCCCTTCGATTCCCAACAAAGTCCCTTTGAACGGAACGACTTCTACCACCAAGACTGGGGTTTGTTTCCCCTTCGGACCGATGCCGACGAGGGCTGCGCGGAAGACTTGGGGGTGAGTCTCAAAGATCCCTTCGCAGCAGACCGAATACATCGGCCCTTCCACCGTCGAGACGATGTGTGCCTTGCGTCCGCAAAACCAGAGCAGCCCCTCATCGTCCAAGTAGCCGACATCCCCCATCCGGTGCCAGAAGGTGTCGCCGTCAGGAATCTTGGCCGCGAGTGTCGGCTCCGGTCGACGAAAATATTCACGAGTCACCGCTGGGCTGCGGACGATGATCTCGCCGATCTCGCCGGGCGGTAGCGTGTGCCTGTCGCTGATCGAAGCGATTGGGCCATCCGTGGCTGGGATGATGCGAATGTCGATACTGGGAAAGGCCCGCCCGACGCAGGTTCCCGCTCCCTGTCGCGTTTTTTCAGCAGTGCGGGACAGCACTTCGCGAGCACTGATCGAGGCCACCGGCAGACTCTCCGTAGCTCCGTACGGCGTGTGCAAGTCGGCAAGTTTCGGCGAGCGGGGTGGCGTCAGCCCCCCGGTAACGTCTTGAGGAGTTTCACCACGGAGGCACGGAGGCACGGAGGAAGAGGGAGTCGTGTTGCTCACTTGGGCAACGCGATCTTGATCATCACTTCTGGCTGATGGCTGATGGCTGACTGCTGACTGCTCTTCCATCTCCGTGCCTCCGTGCCTCCGTGGTGAATCCTTTGCCGCAACGGGAACGGTCCCCGTCAACACCTTGGTCATCATCTCCAGCACGCGGATCGGCACCGGCCCGCCTGCTGAGAGAGCCCGCCGGAGCGAGGGCAACTCAACACCGTTTTCGACGCAATGAGATCCCACGCGGTTCCAGATAGCCGGTGACCCGAATGCTTGCGTGACGCCATTGTCGTTGATCGCCTCGATGATCTTTAGAGGGTCAACTTTCGCGGGCTTCGTCGGGTCCATGTCGGGGATGACGGTCGTCACTCCCATGGCTGCGTTGAAGAGTGCGAACAGCGGGAACCCCGGCAGGTCGACTTCGCCCGGTTCGATGCCATAAAACTGCTGGAGCATGTCCACCTGGGCGTTGAACATCCCATGCTCGTACAGCACCCCCTTCGGTGGGCCAGTACTGCCGCTGGTGAAGATCACAGCTGCGGGGTCGGTGGGGAGGGTGCGTGTGATCGGGAATTCGTCGTGGGATAGGCTTCCAGCCTGTCGTGCTGCCCCATGTTCTGCTCCCTCTCCCCCACCATCCGTGTGGAGTTCAAAGTGGGCGTGGCTATGGGGGAGTGGGCCGGGGTGAGGGGGCGTGAGCGGCTTTGTGGTCCCCCTCACCCTAGCCCTCTCCCCCGCAGTGAAGTCACTCGTGTCGGCCACATCGATTGCGGGGGAGAGGGGACCGGAATCTTGGCGATCGTTCGCATCGATTTCACGTTTGTCGCACGGGTCGTTCGTCGCACGCAGGCTTGTAGAATTGACAGGCTGGAAGCCTATCCCACGGAGCGACTGATTCGTCGCCACGCACCCCGGTGCCCACCGCCCGCCGACGCGGACATTGAGCTTCGCGTTCGGAAACTTCCGCGAGAGCGTTCGAATCCAGTGCACCGCAGGGACCGCAATGAACCCAGCGGGGTCGACCTCTTCGAGGCACTTGAAGATATTCGTCCGCCCCATACCGGGGTCGATCAAAACGATCACAGCCCCGGCCTTGAACAGGGCGAACGTGAGGGCGATGAACTCCAGCGAAGGCCGGACCATGAGCACCATTCGACAACCGGGCTGCAAGCCGATCTCGCGCAGGCCGCGCGCCAACAGGTCGCTCTCCTGATCGAGCTGGCGAAACGTCCACTGGGCATACGTTGCCCGCCCTACACGGTCGCGTCCCACTGGACAGACCACCGCCCGCACCCACGGCCACTTCCGGGCGGAGTCGCGAAGTCGATCAGCGATGTTGAGGGAGGTAGGCACAAGCGGAATGGGGTTGATGGTTGGGAGGCTTAATGAGGGACTCGCCCAGCCCAATTCACTCGCGTTTCGGCGAACGCAGCGTCATCTGGATTACGTGCCTCAAAGTGACTCCCCGTCTGCGACTGCGTCCATGTCCTCGGCTTGGCTCTGGCCATCCCCGGCTGCCTTCTGGCAGACATGCAAATCCATATGCGAGGTCGTGATCGTCCAGTCGATGACCCAGCAGGGAGGAAGCGTGATCGGTGTCCGGTCAGGCACGCGCACGACCATAATGGCATCGCTGGTCGTGACTGAATCTCGCGCCAAACGTTCCAGTGCGAACGTCAACCGAGTCCCCGGTGCCAGATCGGGGGCCATCTTGTAGGGCGGGTCAAAGAAGACCAGATTGTAGGGGGCAAAGTGCGACTTCTCGCCTTTGGGCTTGAACGAGGTGCGCAGAATGTCGGTCTGCCAGCAGATGCATTCGTCATCGACTCCCAGACTACTCACGTTTTGATGGAGCAGGTCAAATGCTACACGATCCAGTTCGAAAAACGTGACGGAGATTGCTCCCCGGCTGAGGGCCTCCAATCCGATTGTCCCCGTTCCCGAAAAGACATCCGCCACTCGACGACCCTGAATACAGCCATTGTCGGACAGCTTCTGGAATAAGGTTTCCTTGACGCGGTCCGAGATGGGTCGCGTGATCAAACCGGGATTTGCGAGGAGTCGGCGACGTTTGAAACGTCCCGTGATGATGCGCATCGGAAACCGCCCGTAGTGCTGGCTGTGTCTGTCAGGAGGGGAGAGTCCACTGGCTCACCCCACTGAGATGTTATCCATCTGGAGTGGGATTCGCCTCTGTGGCTCAGACATGCGAGGGGCTTACCGGCGATGGCACACATTCAAGACGGATCCCGCTCCTCGGTCAATCGTCGAAGGCCGCGTTTCCACGTGACTCAGAACTCAGCCCCGGTCTGAAAACGGAACGCTACGGGCCGATCGTGGTTCTCTCCCTTCAGCCCGCCCGTCTTCCTCCCTAGAATCTCCTCTTCACTGTCCGCAGCCTCTGTGTGTCCGATCCGATGAAAACTGACGAACTCCGCGAAAAGTACCTCTCGTTCTTCGAGTCGAAGGGGTGCATCCGCCGTCCGAGCGATGTCCTGGTGCCGCGCGCGGATAAGACCGTGCTATTCACTCCGGCGGGGATGAACCAGTTCAAGAACCAGTTCCTCGGCATTGGGCCGATCGACTTCACAGCTGCCACGACCTGCCAGAAGTGCGTCCGGACGGGCGACATCGGGAACGTCGGGGTCACAACCCGGCACCACACGTTCTTCGAGATGCTGGGAAACTTCTCTTTCGGTGGGTATTTCAAGAAGGAAGCGATCCACTGGGCGTGGGAGTTCCTGACCTCGAAGCAGTGGCTGGGACTGGAGAAGGACCGGCTGACGGTCACGGTGTACCTCGACGATGACGAGGCATATGGCATTTGGAACAAGGAGATCGGCCTCGATCTGAGCCGGATTTCGCGGCTCGATGAGGCCGAGAACTTCTGGCCTGCGTCAGCTCCTTCGCAAGGACCAGACGGCGTCTGCGGGCCGTGTAGCGAGATCTACTACTTGACTCCCGGAGCCAAAGAGCCGGTCGAGATTTGGAACCTGGTCTTCACGCAGTTCAACCGCGTGGGTGGTCCGCCGAACAACCTGCATCCACTGCCGAAGAAGAACATCGACACGGGGATGGGACTGGAGCGGACCGCCAGTGTGATGCAGGGGGTTCTCAGCAACTTCGAGATCGACTCCCTCAAGCCGCTCTGTATCGCGGCGGGCGATGCGGTCGGCGTGAAGTATGAATACGCGGGGAAGTCGGGCCGCGCGATGCGCCGCATCGCCGACCACGTGCGGGCGTGTACCTTTGCGATTCATGAAGGGGTCGCCCCCGGAGCCAACGGGGCGGAGTACATCATCCGTCTGCTGTTACGGCGGGCGTTGCTGGAAGGGTATCTGCTCGGGAAGCAGGAGCCATTCCTGCACACACTGGTGCCGACGGTCATCGCCCTGATGAAGGGACCGTACCCCGACATCATGCAGACCGAGCGGAGCGTGGTGAACACGATCCGCGATGAGGAGTCGACGTTCCTGGCCACGATCGATCGCGGGCTGTCGAAGTTCGACAAGCTGGTCGACAAGGTCCGTCAGGACGGCGGTTCGGTGCTCCCCGGTGAGGCGGTCTTCGACCTGCACCAGACCGATGGCTTCGTCTTCGACCTGACCTCAGCCCTTGCGACCGATCGCGGGCTAACGGTCGACAACATCGGCTTTCGGGAAGCTGAGCAAGCCCACAAGGAAAAGAGCGGACAAGGGTCGTGGGGCGTCATGTCAGCTGGACCGCTGGACAAGATTCAGCAGGAAGTCGGCGACACGAAGTTCCTGGCCTATGACACGACTGAGGCGACGGCCAAGGTGGTCGGGATTCTGGTGGCTCGCGACGGAGAGTTTGAGCGCGTCACCGAACTCAAAGAGACCGATGTCTCAGCTCAAATCGTACTCGACCAGTCCCCGTTCTA
>JANOKO010001456.1:0-2190 GCA_031419335.1 Planctomycetota bacterium | reverse complement strand
GCCGGCTTCACGCTGGTCGAGATCCTGGTCACGCTGTCGATCATCGGAATACTGACCGCATTGCTGCTGCCCGCTGTACAGAGTGCCCGAGAGACGGCTCGGCGGGCGACGTGTACGAACCATCTCCATCAAATCGGCGTGGCCGATGCCGCCTTACTGGCCAGCGGGGGCACGCGCATGCAGAAGGCGGCGCAGGGGCATCGCTTCGAATGGGGACCGCATGTCCACATGCTGCCCTTTCTCGATCAGGCGGTACTGTTCAATCAACTGGATCTCACGGTTCAGCCCACGGTCGTGGGCGGGAACGAACTCCCCAGTCACGCCCCCAACCGAGCGTTGATGCACACCCAGATTCCGGTCTACTTGTGCCCGAATGAATCGATCACCCAGGCCCGCGTGAGTTACCGGGTGTCGATGGGCACCTCACCGGGACGTTTCTCGACTTCGATGTCCACACCCGGTACGGGGCCGAACCAGCCGCCAGGGTTGACGGGGTATTTCGTGGTCCGCCAGGACAAAGACACACGGAACCTCCTCGATGGAGCTTCCCAAACCGCAGCTTTTGCGGAGAAGTTGGCCGGGGACCACGACCCGGCGGTGCGAACGGCGTGGCGCGATGGGCTGGAGGCGGTTGTGCCAAATCTGACAATGTTCCCAAACCAGTATGTCGACATTTGCTCGCAGCCGCTGCCGGTGAATGGAGATAACTTCTCGTACGGGGGGAATTCGTGGTTGATCCCCGACGAATCGCAGACACTCTACAACCATGTGTTGACACCGAACTCACGCATCCCCGATTGCGGAGATGGCGGGCACGGGCCGAAGACGGTGCGGTCACTGCACCCCGGCGGAGCGAATGTGCTATTTGCCGATGGCAGCGTGCATTTCATCGCCAACGAAATCGACATGGGAGTCTGGCGGGCGCTGGGCTCGATCGATGGTGGCGAAACCGTGGGGGCGTTTTAAGAACATGTGGGGCACGTTTCCAATGTGTCTCACCACACAGATGGGTGCAACTGATGAATCGCCAGTGGCTCGCGGGAATGTTGATCATCGTCGGTCTGGCTGGGACGGCTCTGTGGGCGTACCGAGACCGCGAAGTGACCGGTCCATCCGCGCCGCAGTCCTTGACGGTGACCCCGGCTCAGGTCGAAGTCCAACGCGGCGAGAGTGACACCGCTCTGGCCAGCGTCGAGCTGCGGAACTCAGGGACACGCGCGATTCACATCGACAAGGTGGAAACCAGTTGCCATTGCACCACGGTCGAAACACTAGAGCAACTGGACCTCGCTCCTGGTCAAAGCACAACGCTCACATTGAAGCTGCAACTTCCAAGTTTCGGGAAGCAGGAGACCTTGGTCACGATCCACACCGATTCGGCCAGCACTCCGCAAGTTCGGATTCCGATCCAGATGCGGGGGACTGTGATTCACCCGCCGTATATTTTTTCGGGGTCGACAGAGGTGCGTCACCAGATCACTTCCGGCGCTGACCGGCGCGTGGAGTTTGAAATCAGCGCTGTGGAAAGTCCGGGTGAACCGTGGATGACCGGTGTCGACTCCAGTCACGCGGGCTTTTCTGTTGTATCCTGCGAGTCATCGATCACGACCACTTACGACGAGACAGCGCTCCACCGCACCTACCACTGCGTACTCGAGGTCTCACAGTACACTCCGGGCGAAACACTGCGGGGCATGCTGCACCCCCGTGGCCGCAGCGAGTCGATGAAACCCATGCCCGCGATCCCGGTCACGATCACTTCGGCGGAGACTGCGAAGGCGATTCCGTCTCAACTGTTCGTGACTCAGAAGTCCCGGAAATCCCTGCCCATCCAGAAGACCATCGTGATCGAGACCGCAGCCAGTCTTGCGAATCCCGTGCATGAAGTGACGGCCTCGGTCGAGTGGATTCAGATCGAGCGACTTCCCGGAGACGAGACGCATCCCGCGTATCGAGTCGCAATCTCCCCCCCCTCTGAATTGCCAGCCGATTTGGCAGCGAGTGTTATCTTCCAGTTCGCGGAAGCGAATCTGCCCGCGATCGTGGTGCCGTTGGTGTTTGAATAGTTCGAACCCATGGACTGCTGTATCATCCCGGCACAGTCGCGGGGTGGCCCCGCGGGACTTCGTGTCTCACGTACAGCGCGTGTCTCGCCTGGCGGGGGTAAACCACCGGATTCGGAGAATCCGG
>JANOKO010001455.1:0-4034 GCA_031419335.1 Planctomycetota bacterium | reverse complement strand
CCCGGCGGATGCGTCCCCAGGTGCAATCTGTTCGCGATCTGGATGCAGAACCTGAGTAACCATGCGATGTTCTACGACCACAACTCCCGCAGCTACTGGATGTGGCTACTCGTGAATCCGATGGAAGGTGCGGTGGCGCTCGGGCTGCCGGTGGCGTGCTTAGTCGTACTTGGATTGTCTCATTTTGTCCGCGGGTGTGTGCGTCTGGATAGTCGGCGATTTCTCCGAAATCGCTGTCTGAGGGGACTTCGTCAGTGGTTCTCGACGGCGAGCGTCGAGCCAGCGATTTCGGAGAAATCGCCGACCATAGTGCAGCCCGACAATCGAGACGCACACACGCTCCGCTGGGCGGTGGGGTTCTCGCAATCGATGGCATGGGTTAGTGTTTGGGCGATACTGTGGTTCACCGGAAAGAACATGGGCGAGGCGGCTCGGCTGTGGATTTTTCTGGCCCCGTGGCCGGTGATGTCGGCTGCGTTGGCGATTCCCACGCGGCAGACAAACCCCGAAGTGTCGTTGGACTCGATCGATCAGCAGCAGATTTGGAGCCAATTGCTGATTGTGCAACTTTTCGTGTGCCTTTGGACTTCAGGTTGCGTGGACGGGTTCCATTTCGCGGAGTTACTGTAGTCATCACTTCAGTTCTGATTTGTTCCCTTGTGACAGGACAAAGTGAATACACCGCAGACAATAGCTATCATTCCGATCGGCGACGATGGAGCCACGATCCCTGCCTCGATCGACAGCGGTACAAATTGTTCCTGTCCTCGAACTCTTTTTGAGCGGTCTTCAGATTCATGCGAGTCATTATCACCGGTGGTGCTGGATTCATTGGCAGCCACATTGTCGAGCGTCTCCTCGCTGCGGGCCATGAGCCGCATGTGATCGACAATCTGTCGACCGGGAACCGCCGTAACATTCCCGCGTTCGTGCGGTTGCATGAGGTGGACGTGCGCGATGCGGACGCGGTCCTCAAGGTGTTCGAAGAGGTTCGCCCGCATGCCGTTTCGCATCAGGCGGCCCAGATGTCAGTGAGCCTGTCGATGCGCGAGCCGATCTTTGACGCCGAAGTCAATGTGATGGGGCTGTTGTCGGTGCTGCGCGCAGCTGACCGGACGGGAGTGGAGCGGTTTGTGTTTGCCTCTTCGGGAGGGGTGCTGTATGGCGATGTGACTCAGCCCGCCGATGAGTTGCACCCGGCAGATCCGGTGTCGCCGTATGGGATCAGCAAATGGGTCGGCGAGCGGTATCTGAAGTTCTACTCGCAGAACACGCCGATGACCTGCGTGGCACTGCGATACTCGAATGTCTTTGGGCCGCGCCAGAACCCGCACGGCGAGGCCGGGGTGGTGGCGATTTTCTGTCAGCGGTTGTTGCGAGGCGAGTCGGCCACAATCAACGGCGACGGCAAGTACATCCGCGACTACGTCTACGTGGCCGATGTGGCGGAGGCCAATGATCTGGCCCTGACCCAGCCCGCGATCGAGCCGTTCCGCCCCGTCAACATCGGGACCGGTCTCGCTGTGGACACAAATCAGGTTGGTGAATCGATTCAGCGGGAGTGCCAAAGGCTCATCGGAGACCAGCAGAAAGTGCCGGAACTCGGACGCGGCCCCGCCCGATCGGGCGACTTGCGGTCAAATCTCCTCGACGCCAGCCGGGCGACTCAGGACTGGGGTTGGCGACCCCGTGTCACGTTTGATACTGGTCTACGACAGACCGTGGAATGGTTCCACGCGGATGCGGCGGGGAGCGGGCACTGAGGGGATCCGTGGGAGAGTTCTGATGATCCCGGTGGCTCAGGGAATACCTTGACGGATATTCACTGTGCGCATAGAGTTGAGGTGCGTCCAGCAGGCAGTTCATCTGACTGCGAAGAGATGCAGAGTGCCTTCGGGAGGGGGTATCATGAGCAGTGCCGGGAGATCAAAGAGCAAGTCATCCGAAACAAAGACATCCACCAAAGTCACTCAGGTCACCAAGGTCACAATCGGGGCCAAGGAGATATTCAAGTCTGGATCGCCCGGGAGTTTCGGGACGCAAGCCAAGGCTCGCAAAGTGTTGGGAGCAGCGGTCGCCAAAGCCGTGGCCGAAAAACTCGCAAAGTCCGAGGTGATACAGCCGGTGGCTGTGGGAACGATTCGTGCAGCAGTCAATATTCCGCCAGAGCAGTATAATCTTCCCGTGACGTTCGATCAGTCCGGTAATATCCTGACGTTGAGGCAGATGTTGCAAGCCGATTCTTGCGCACTCTCGCTGTCGTCCTTGGAACCTGAGAAACTGGTCGAGTTGACATCCAAGCGGATCGCGGCCAAACCGGATTTCGAGATTGCGATGGTCGGTGCGGGTCTGGTTAACAAAGCCCGCGCCCTGAAAGAAGTCGCTGCCCAAACCGATGTCGGACGCCTGTTGGTGGAGATTGAACAGCGGGTGATCCAACGAGTCCTCAATCGAGCGATCCAGTAGTCCAGTATATCGAGAATTTAACTCATGGCGAAACGTACCACACGGAAGTCAAAAGCTTCCTCGGCCTCCGTCTCTGGAATGCAGGGGCTGGTTATTGACTCGAATCACGACAAACCCACCAAAGATGTTTTTGATTACCGCGAGGCGGTTGTGTATCCATATTTGACCTCTCAAGGGATGGTTGTTACGAAGCTTCAGGGATCATTGGCACGACGATACTACGTGGCCGAGGAAGCCGCCAAGGAAGATGTGCAATACATCACGGGCGTGGGGCATGGGTCGCACGACACGTATACCGGTGACTACCTGGAACCGATATTCCAAGTGGGGCACTACGAAGCTGAGGAAGTGCGGGGGAAGATCGTGCATCTGATCTCATGCCAGGCGGGTCGCGAGTTGGGGCCAGACTTTGTGAAGCATGGCTGTCTGGCGTTTTTTGGGTACGATGAGAATTTTTCATTTCCGTCAAATGAGAAGCAAAAGTGGTTTTTCGAATGCGATTCGGAGATCGACAAAGGCTTCGCCCGTGGACTCACGGCACAACAGGTTTACGATCGAACCATCGCCCTCTACAACGAGATTATCGAGGCATTCGACGCAGAAGATGACTTAGACAACGCGGCTCTTCTGGAAACAAATCGCGACCACCTGCGTTGCCCCTCCTCAGGCGGGAAAAAATGGGGAGACACGTCTGCCCGGCTTCGCTAGACTCCGACCGCAGTACGACACTCCTCTCACTGACCCCTCACTACCCATCTCTCCCATGAATATTCTCGTCACCGGCGGCGCAGGCTTTCTCGGCAGCCACCTCTGTGATCGATTGATCGCACGCGGTGACAACGTCATTTGCCTCGACAACTTCTTCTCCGGACGAAAGGAGAACATTGCCCACCTGATCGGGAACCCGAAGTTCGAGCTGATTCGGCACGACATCGTGGACCCCATCAAGATCGAGTGCGACCAGATCTACAACCTCGCCTGCCCGGCCTCGCCGGTGGCCTACCAGTACAACCCGATCAAGACGATCAAGACCTCCACGATCGGCATGATCAACGTTCTCGGGCTGGCCAAACGCTGCCGGGCGCGGATCCTGCACACCTCCACCAGTGAGGTCTACGGCGATCCCGAAGTTCACCCGCAGACTGAAGACTACTGGGGCCACGTCAACCCGCTCGGCCCGCGCAGCTGTTACGACGAAGGGAAGCGAGTCGCGGAATCGCTGTGCATGAACTACCACTTGGCCAACGGGGTGGCGGTGCGGATCATGCGCATTTTCAATACGTACGGGCCGAAGATGGACCCGAACGATGGCCGTGTGGTGTCGAACTTCATCATGCAGGCTCTTCGCGGTGAGCCGATCACGTTGTATGGTGACGGTAAGCAGACGCGGTCGTTCTGCTATGTCGACGACAACATCGAAGGCATGATGCGGCTGATGGATCAGGACACGGAGATCGGCCCGGTCAACATCGGCAATCCGGTCGAGAACACGATGATCGAACTGGCCCAGGCGGTTCTCGCACTCACCGGATCGAAGTCGAAGCTGATCCACGTCGACCTGCCGAAGG
>JANOKO010001454.1:0-1681 GCA_031419335.1 Planctomycetota bacterium | reverse complement strand
TACTCACCTCAGATATTTGCGCACGCAGCGCAAATGTTCAAGGGGCTGAAGACCTCTATACCCTGAAGGGGTTGTCCATCACAGCCCGGGGTCGCGACGCAGGATCGCACCCTGGGGGGAGTCTCACCGGGAACGAACCCTGAAGGGGTTGTCCATCCACTCGCCCTGTGTGGAACCCCTTCAGGGTTCGTCCCCCGCGAGCGATCTGACCCAGGGTGCGCGACCTTTGGTCGCGACCCTGGGCTGTGATGTGTCGACCCCTTCGGGGTGTAGAGGTCGGCTTGATATGGAGTGGTTCCTGGATGACGGTTGATGGCTGAGTGCTTCCCCATTGGTTGCGGCTACGCCGCGCTGTGTTCATCTGCGTTCATCTGCGTTCATCTGCGGCTCACAAACTCCTGGTTTTCTCCAGGCCCCGTGCCATGTCTCCGTCAGCGGTTTGAGCAGTATGCCTCACGCGAAGGCGCGAAGCCGCGAAGAGGACGGCCAACCAGAACCCTCCGCGCCTCCGCGTGAGGCAATCTGAATTCCGAAATCGACTCACGCAGCCGTCTCAGCTGCGAGTGGCCGACCTGGTATCTCTCAGTGAATGTCGTGAGCTGCCCACTTTCGGGACGCACGCAGGAGGCGGATGAGTCCCGAGCCAGCGAAGGATGAGACCGTCCCCTAGGTCTCATCGGGCCAGTTCGGCCACAGTCCGTGCGTTGGCTCCTTGAGGTTTTCTGCGTGCCTCTGTGTCCCGATGGTGAATTCCGTCGGTTCCGCTGTTGTGAACGGCTGCCATAAAATCTGGCCGCACACTCCTGCTTTAACCCACGATTCGGGTTTGATGCGTGTCTGGACTGCGGATACAAATCGGATGGAGTTCGCACGCTGATCGCCTGATTTCCCCTCCCTTTCACGAGTTCTAGCCCCGGATGGCCGAAGCGTCTCGATTACCACCTGGAACGCCCTTCCCCGAGCTGACCTATGAGGCAGCGGTCGAGTACCTCTTTGGACGTATCAACTACGAACGAGTGCCGACATCGAAGTATTCGACCGCTGATTTTCAGTTGCCGCGCATGTCGACTCTGTTGGAGAGGCTCGGCAATCCTCAACTCTCCATTCCCGCTGTCCACATCACGGGCACCAAGGGGAAGGGGTCAACAGCCGTGATGACCGCTGCCATGCTACAAGCGGCAGGTCTCAAAGTCGGACTGTTTACATCACCTCACATGGTGCGTTTCGAGGAGCGCATGACGGTCAACGGCCAGCTGTCCTCACCGCAGAAGATCGCCTCTTTGGTCACCACACTGCGCGATATGTGTGCAGATTTGGAGCAGAACCAGGACACCTGCCCCACTTTTTTTGAGTTGTCGACGGCACTCGCGTGGATGGTGTTTCAGGACGCGGGGTGCGACCTGGCGGTGTTGGAGGTCGGCCTGGGTGGGCGGCTGGACACGACCACTTTATGCACACCACTGGTCACTGTGATCACCAGTATCAGCCGCGACCATATGCGTTTACTAGGCGATTCACTGGAATTAATCGCCCGCGAAAAGGCCGGGATTGTCAAACCGGGCGTGCCGTGCCTGTGCGGAGTCGATCAGCCGTCTGTGGTCGAGGTCATCGCCGAAGTGTGCCGCCAGCGCGGGTCGGTGCTACTCCAACTCGGTCAGGAAATCCGCATTGAGCACCGGCA
>JANOKO010001453.1:0-6565 GCA_031419335.1 Planctomycetota bacterium | reverse complement strand
TGACGAAAGCAGACCGCAGAAGAGTATTGAACAGCAGGAAGTAACGGAAATGAACGAGATAACGGACAATTTGAAAGACACGCGGGGAACTCGCAGAATGCGAGCCCAGTAACGACATCGCCTACAGTCCCTGACAATCCACTATCCGCACCGGTTCCCGGCGGCGTACAATTCTCCGCCAGCACGGTCCTCGCTTCAGCGGCTGAGATTCAGGTGCCGGTTTGAATCGGGCATGGACTCTCGCACCAGGAGGGGCAGCGCCATGGCGGTCTCTGAGGAACATGATCTGCCGCCGGAGTTGTTGGCTCTCCAGAGTGAGATGGCCACGATCGCCCGGAATTATGGGCTCGACTTTCCCAAAACCATCTTCGAGTTCGTCGACTACGACGAGATGAGCATGATGGCCGCTTACGGCGGCTTCCCGGTGCGCTACCCGCACTGGCGGTTCGGGTCGCAGTATGACGAACTCATGAAGGGGTACTCGTACGGTCTGCAGAAGATCTATGAGATGGTCATCAACACCGACCCGTGTTATGCCTACTTGCTGAACTGCAACGGGCTGACCGACCAGAAGCTGGTGATCGCGCATGTCTATGGACATGGCGATTTCTTCAAGCACAATGCCTGGTTCGAACGCACCAACGTCCGCATGCTCGATCAGATGGCGAACCATGCCTCGCGGATCAATCGCTATATCGACCGCTATGGGTACGATGTGGTCGAGCAGTTCGTGGATGCCTGCCTCTCCATCGAAGATCTGATTGACCCGCACTCGGTCCACATCCGTCGTCGCCCCGATCCCCAGCGGGTTGAAGCTGATCGCCAAAAGCAGGACGAGGAACGCGAGGAGGACGAACACGGCCTGGGCGGGAAGCGAGGCAAGTTTGAGGCCAAGGGGTACATGGACTCCTTCATTAACCCGCCGAATGTCCTGCACGCCGAGCAGGAAGAACGCAAACGCATCGAAACCGCCCGCACCGCCCAGCGCAAATTCCCCGAAGAGCCGCAGCGGGACATCATGCTGTTCCTGCTCGAACATGCACCGCTCCGCGACTGGCAGCACGACATCCTGGCCATCATCCGCGACGAAGCGTACTACTTCGCCCCGCAAGGGATGACCAAGATCATGAACGAAGGCTGGGCCAGCTTCTGGCACTCGACGATCATGACGCGGCACGGCCTGACCGATGCCGAAATCATCGACTACGCCGACCACCACTCGGGGACAATGGCCATGTCGGGGCGGCGGCTCAACCCCTACAAGATCGGGATCGAACTCTACCGCGACATCGAAGACCGCTGGAATCGCGGCCAGTTCGGCTCCGAGTGGGAGAGTTGCGAAGATGAGGAGGAGAAGAAGCACTGGGACCGCAAACTCGGCCTCGGACGCGAAAAAATCTTCGAGGTCCGCAAGATTCACAACGACGTAACGTTCATCGACAGCTTCCTGACCGAGGACTTCTGCCGCAAGAACAAGTTCTTCAGCTTCGCCTTCAACGAGGAGAAGAAGGACTACGAAATCGCCAGCCGCGAGTTCCAGGAGATCAAGACCCACCTGCTCAACAACCTGACCAACCACGGACGCCCATTCATCTCGGTGATCGACGGAAACTACAAGAACCGGGGCGAGTTGTACCTCAAGCACGATTACCAGGGGATCGAACTCAAACCGGACTACGCGCAGGCCACACTGACGAACCTGCAACGGCTGTGGGGCCGCCCGGTGCATATCGAAACGATGGTCGACGACAAGTGCCAAGTGATGGGGTACGACGGGACACGGCACGAGATCGTGTAAAGCTCGCACGAGCTGCCCTTCGATCAGACTTGGCAACTTGCCAGACGTTTGACCAATACGACATTCTTATTCGTGACAGAGGGCGAGGAATGTCGACAGACGTACGATGGTCTTGGCTCGTGGTGCAGCCTGCCGATACAGTCTCCGCTCTGATGATCTCTCCTCTCCAGTGAACCCCATGAAAGCTCTCCGTCTCGCCCAGCCGAAGCAATTCGAACGCATCGACATTCCCGAGCCGGGCGCTCCCGGCCCCGGCGAGGCCCTCGTGCAGTCGCATGTCATGGGGGTTTGCGGGACCGACCTGAGCGGGTATCTGGGGAAGATGCCGTTCTTCAGTTACCCGCGTATCCCTGGCCATGAACTCGGCGTGCAGGTGCTGACTGTCGGCGAAGGAGTGACCCACGTCCGTCCCGGCGACCGCTGTTCGGTTGAACCGTACATCAACAACCCCGACAGCTTCGCCAGCCGACGCGGAGCCGGGAACTGCTGCGAGAATTTGCAGGTGCTCGGCGTGCATCGCGACGGGGGTTTGCGGTCGCGATGGACCCTCCCCGCACGCAAGCTGCATAAGTCGGAGAGCCTGAGTTATGAACAACTGGCCCTCGTCGAGACGCTGGCGATTGGGTGTCATGCAACCGATCGTGGGGGGCCAAAACCGGCTGAACATATCCTGATCATTGGAGCCGGGCCGATTGGACTCGCGACGCTCGAGTTCACTCGCCTGAGCGGGGCGATCATCACTGTGATGGACATGGTTTCCTCGCGGCTGGAGTTCTGCCAGAAGCAGTATGGCGTGGAACACACGATCGTGTTCAAGGGAGACGGCTCCGAGCTGGAGCAGATGAAACAGATCACCGGCGGCGAGTTCTACACGGTGGTGACCGATGCCACCGGCAACGCCAAATCGATGGCCAATGCGATCCACTACGTCGCCCACGCGGGGACGCTGGTCTACGTCGGCATCACTACCGACGCGGTCTCGTTCCCGCACGTCTGGCTACATTCTCGCGAGATGACCCTCAAGGGGAGCCGCAATGCGCTGCCCGGCGACTTCCACAAGATCATCAAGCTAATCGAACGTGGCACGATCAACACCGCTCCATGGATCACCCATCGCACACACTTCGATCAGGTGATCGAGGTGTTCGAGACGTTTACACGCCCCGAGACCGGGGTGATTAAGGCTGTGATTCAGCTGGAGTAGGCGGGAGCGGTCCGCGGGCGGAATTCACCTGCGGGTAGAACAACCCTGAAACATTGCAGAGATCAAGGAAGCACAACGGGCCTGTCGCCAGCTGCCAACACGTCTCCCGGAGTTCTCGAACCTTACGTGCTAAACCAAGAGCACCAGAATCACGATCGCTACGGTCATCAGGTCGGCCACACCCATCAAGAGGGGAACCCAGCGTTCAATTTTACTGACTGGTTTGTATTTTTGGGAGTTCTTCCCGTATTCCAACATCTTCCATTCCAGAGCATAGGGTTGTTCCGGGAGATGTTGTTCCAGCAACCCCACGACTTCGAACTTCGCAGAGTTGAGCTGATCGTACGACCGAATGTTGTACCACCAGCAGTAGCAGATCATGCCCAGGAGACAGAACGGCGCGCTGACCAGGACCAGCAGACTCCATTCAAAGTTGTTCTTCAAATGAGCGCTCATCGGCTCGAACTCTTTAATCATAAAGCCCCACATCACACCATACAGTGCCGCATGGATCGCCATGTAGAATGAGTTCGTCGCCATGCGTCGCGCGCTGATTTGATCGGCCATCTGGACGTAGAGCTTGTATTGCTCGACCCGGCTCTTCAACACTTCGCTAGCCCCTGCATCTTTCAGACTAGCGGCGAGCGGGGTCACTTCAGTGGGGATTGAGCTGCTCAAGGCGTTGTTCCAGTCGTAAGCGATAGGGTCGGGATTCGTCGGAGTCGGGCAGCTTGTGCAGGGCGCTGGTGAGAAACTCACGAGCCTGGACTTGTAGTCCGGACGCCTCAGCGATTCGAGCGAGCAAGTCATGGGTCAAAGCCAATGGACCTAGGGCTGGATCATCGCGCAGCGCCAGAACCGAGTCAAGCACGTCACGTCGCTGCCCCTCACGGGCTTCACCCCAGGCAACAATTAATTGCTGCAACGCATTCCGAGGGGTCCGTGCCTGGAGCAGTTGGATTCGCAGGTGTGTCAGCTCACTGGTGGTGCCCGCTTCCAAGTCCAACCAGATGAGATCTTGCAACAGCGCTCGACTCTCCGGAAATTGCTGCTGAACTTGCTCCAAGAGTTCCCGTGCTGTCTGGTGTTCCCCCCTCAGCAGTGCATTTTCGGCAAGTATCAGTCTGGCCAATTCGATTGATCGCACAGGGAGAGTCTCATCGCTCGGCAGGAGTTCCTCGCCGCTGGCGATTGGTCCCAGTGTGGCTTGCACGCCCGCCAATCGAAACTCACTCAGTTGTGTAATGGCAGCCGCCATGATGGTCTGAACCAGTGTGACTCGCGGCTGAGCAAGAAACTGCGTCTCGACCGGCATCGAGGTGAGTTGCAACCCGTAGAAGACCGTACTCGGGGAAAGAATCGCGCCCAGCATTTTCCCATCCGCGCTGACCATGGGGGGCTGGAAACCAGCGGAGAGGATTGTGCAAACGTCGACTTCTGGCTGACCGCAATCCCCAAGCGTTCCATAGGCGTAGGCATCT
Source organism: Planctomycetota bacterium (assembly GCA_031419335.1). Lineage (GTDB taxonomy): Bacteria > Planctomycetota > Planctomycetia > Planctomycetales > Planctomycetaceae > TH-plancto1. Next base: position 2,082 of record JANOKO010001453.1, on the reverse strand, counting down.
CCATGGAACGCGGCGACCCCTTGCAACACAGCAATCGTGTTCAGTGAGAGGGCCTCGACCTGCTCCCCCGAGGCCAGCTTCTCCAAGGTCATGATATCGAGGAGTTGATCTGCGGCTCCCCGTTCGAGAGCGAGTAACGTCCACAACGCAGGTCTCCGCCATGCGGCCTGCTCTGCCAACCGGACCTCGTGGTCGAGCCACCGGATGACATCGATCGGAGCCGCTCCCTGTTTCAGCCAACCGGTGACGACGGCGGCATAGTCCATACGGTCATGGGCGGCTTGTAAGTCTGGCGGGAGTGGGAAGGTCTCTGCGGGTAGTTCCGCTAGCGTCCGCTCAATAGACACTCTCCAGGCGTCGAAGACGGGATGCTCGAATCCACTGTTCTGGAGTTCATCCAGATAAGTCCTCGCCATGCGGAGCATGCCCCGTGACTCATCGTGATTCAGATGCAGGTCATCTGCAGCCTTAGGCAGGTATTCTAGAATCTCAAGTATCCCGTCAATCCGCCTGTAGCGTTGGAGTTCCAGAGGGACATCCGCGACCCCCTGAGCCAAATACCATTGTGTGAACAACGATTCTTGAGACCAACTGAGGCTTTTCTCCGCGAGTGACTGACCCATGGAGCGGAACAACAAGAGTGATGACCCATGTATCTGAGTCATCAGATTCACGGGCAGCACCGGAAATGCGCCAGCCGTATCAGCCGTGGTTGAGCGTGGCAGAGAATGGAAGTGACTGTCGAGCAACGCCAACAAGGCCACGTGAAGAGCTGGCCAGTCCTCGTGTTGGCGTATTCCAGCGGCCGCTTGCCCGTGGAAGTATTGGTGACCCGCGTGCAATTCGCGGTTGGTGGGCTGAATCTTGACTAGCGCATCGTATCGCGCAAGGCCATCACGTAAGAGAATCGCCTCCCAGTTCGCGTCGCCATGGAGGATCGATTGGTTATAGTGCAAGTAAATCACGCCCGCCGAGCGTGCGCCCCACCGCCACTCTTTCGGAAAACGGGAAGACAGGGAATCATACAAGTCCACCGCCTGCTCGAAACTTTGATAGCGGTTTGAAGGCGGAACAGTGCCGGGTATTCCGTGCTTCGTCAGGGCCTGGGCCAGTCCCGCTGTCCAGCTCGGGTTATCCGGATCTCGCAGAAGATTCCTGCGGTAAAAAGCGAACAGCAAGTTCTCACGATGTGTGGTCATTGACTCGGTGTGCTCTGTTCCAATTTCCGCTGAGAGCATGGAGTCAAGTACGAGCGAGGGGAACTCCAGGTCCTGAATGGCGTTCCAATTGTCAGGTTCTGCACTCAATCTCCGCAGTGACTCGTTCCGGTCCTCAGTCAGCAATGTCCTGGCCCGTTCAAGGGCCTGTGCTGAGTCGGATGCAGCGATCAGACTTAAGTGGTGATAATTGAGTGCCGTGTTCCTCAACAGACCCTTCCGGAGATTACGCCATATCGCATTGGATGGGTATTGCGTGACGATCTGCTGCGCAATCGCCAGATCATCGGTGAGTTGAGCAATCAGTTTCTCGACTCGGTCCTGATCATTGAACTGTGGGGAATCGCTCCCGGGACCAAGTTGCAGTGACAAGAACATCGAGTAGATGCGCAAGCGCTTCCAAGCGGTATTCTTGGGGTTCATCTTTTCGGCACCCGAGGCATCGCGATGCACAAGAGTGATCAACTCCCTGGCGTGATCAGGGCGCTGTCCCTGGATCTGCCAGGCGTACGCCAAATGGACCTCAGCAGACAGGAGAGCGAGTTGCATGTCACCCGGCTGCCGCTGGGACAGGCTTTGGACCAGTTGGAGGGCTTCCAGATTCACGGCCTCGATGAACTCGGACGCTTCCCAGTCCGTTGCGGAACTGGCATAGCTCAGCAAAACACGCACGAGCAGCCGTTGAACTTCAAGGTGCCGCTCGGTTTCACTCGCTGTGGGGGCATTCGACAGGGGTCGCGAGATGTCTCGAAGTTCGTTCAGTGCTTGTTGAAACTCCATGCGACTGTAGTAGGTGTCCCCGTGGGATAAGAGGCAGGTTCCCAGATTCCAATGGGCCTCACAGCGCAGAAGGCGACTATCCACA
>JANOKO010001452.1:0-1731 GCA_031419335.1 Planctomycetota bacterium | reverse complement strand
CCAAGTGTACCTGCGTCCGGGAGGTTTTGGCGAGGGGTTTGGCTTGCCCGTGTGGAGCGAATCATAGGGGGGGGGGGGGGGCACGGTTCCACGCTTCGGCCACGCTCGCAAACACTGGCGGCCCAAAGCGACCTCCAACCTGTGTTCATGGTCTTGTCAGTGCCACTCCGACCGAGCGATTCAAGCTTTCGAGTCAATACCATCTCCTGTGGCTACCGAGGCCACCCCAAATCCCGACTTCCAGAGGATTTCGTCGAAAGACACCGAAATATGACGCAGGCACCCCGGGTCGCAATTTGAGCTTGAGGAATCCTCACAAAATAGGAATCCCCTTCCCTCAATTGCCCCCCACCCATCGTATGTGGGCATGGAAGACTTCCCGGAAACGCTGAAGGAATTCGAATTGCGTTTCTCTTCACAAGAGGCTTGCAAAGAGAATTTGATTCAGCTGCGTTGGCCGAAGGGCTTCGTTTGCGCGGTGTGCGACGGGCGGAAGGCTTGGCGGACGGGGCGTTTGTTGTTTCATGGTGCGGCCTGTGGGCGGCAGATTTCGGTGACGGCGGGGACGATCTTTCCGGGGACTCGCAAGCCGCTGGCGATGTGGTTTCGAGCGATGTGGTGGGTGACCAGTCAGAAGAATGGGGCCAGTGCCAAAGGGCCTGCCCCCCGTTTTCTGATCCATTTGGTATGAGAGTCTCACCCAGAACACCCCGGCACACGCCGGAACTCCGCGTGAGGACGCTTCTGGCTGGTCAAGATGACTCACTCAGTGCCGCGCGAAGTGTTTTTCTGGCAGGCCAATCAGGTGGCGCTCAAACCTTCGATATCCGCCAACCGGGCCGCTGTCAAGAAAGCCTGAACGAGCTGTGGGGATTTTCGCCCGCGTTCGGACTCGACACCGCTGGCGGCATCCACTCCGAACGGTTTGACGATGCGGCAGGCTTCGGCGACGTTCTCGGGGGTCAGACCACCGGCCAGGATCAGACGGGGATACTCGGCCTTCCACTCGGTCAGAGCGGTCCACGGGGCGACTTGTCCGGTACCGCCATAATCCGTGTCGTGGCAGGCGTCGACCAGGCACGCCCAGGGACGGATTCGGCGATGGGCGAGGGCGGCCAGATCCTGCTTAATCGGATCGAGCGACGGGGTCTTCAGTCGGTAGACCCGGATGATCGACAGATCGCGGAGCAGCCAAGCAATCGCCGGGGACTCGTCCCCATGCAGCTGGATGTGGTCCAGGCCGACATCGATGACGATCTTGCGAATCTCGGCGGGCGTGTGATTCACGAAGACGCCAATGGTCTCCACGCCAGCGGGCAGCATGCGCCGCATCTCGCGGGCCTTGAGCCAGTTGACCACGCGCGGCGACTTCTTATAGAAGTTGAGGCCGATGGCATCCGGAACTCCCAGAGCGAGCGATTCTCGCAGGATGGCGGGATCATTCCATCCACAGATTTTAACCCACATCGGTCGACTCTCCTGGGGCAGGGGGGGGCGGGGTTTGTGAAAGTTCGCGTGTCTGCCGCTGGTCGATCGCCATCGCCAGCACGCCGCTGATCAGGACAGCTCCGACTTCAATCGCAGCGAGCAGTGCCCCATGCTTGCGGAGGAAGATGTTCGCGGGTGACTGCCGATCCCCAAACTGCGTCATGACGATCGCGAGCGTCGTGGCGACGAATAGAAAGCTGGTCACGATGACCGCCTTCCAAAAGGGGTTCACGGGAGTCGAGA
>JANOKO010001451.1:0-6031 GCA_031419335.1 Planctomycetota bacterium | reverse complement strand
GTCAGCGGGAAGATCCAGTCCTCTCCCTTGTCGGTGTAGGCCAGCACGCCGGCTTCGTCCTGGGCGGACAGCACCTTGATGGCCTGTTTGGTGATCCGCTTGGCCCACGTGTTTCCCTCGGGGAATTCGCAGGTGTGCAGGATGATGGCCAGTGCCCCCTTGGGCAGCACCTTCTTATTGGTGATGTCCATGCTGACCGGCAAGGCGTCCTCGATCACGGTCTTGTGGTAGCCGCCGGGGCCGAAGCTGCGGGCACCGCCGATCATGAGGAAACCGGTGCCCTCGTTGAAGACGGCATCGTGCATGGCCTGCATCTGAGATTCATCGAGCGAGAAGCGTTCGACGTTGCACAGGATGATGCAGTCATACGGCAGTAGTGACAGGGCGTCACGCGGCACGTTGAGCGCGGGCATGACCTCGACTTCTCGCTCGGCATGGGCCAATGCGCGACGCAGGGCCTTCCACTCATCTTCCGTGCCCGACGGATCAGTGACGAGCAAGACCTTGCCCTTCCCTTCGATATACAGATACCCGTCCGCGCGATTGTTCTGCACCAGGAAATCCGGCTTCACTCCTGGATGCTCGGGATCGTCCACTGGCTCGATCGTCGCCTGATACTCCAGGTAGCCGGGTGTCTTGAGTTCCATCGGCAGGTCGTACCGGTTCTTGCCCTGCTTGTAATCAATCGGCACATCGGCGATCAGCGTGCCGTTCTCCGTCAGCTTCAACCGCGCCTTTCCGGGTTGCAGCGAGGAGACCACGACCGAGGCATCGTACCGCTCATTGAGCTGGACGCGCTGAGGCAGTTCGAGGCGTTCGATCCACACCTCTTTCTCATAGCTGTAGGTGATCGGCTTCACATCGACCGAGATCCCCCGGCTCTTGAGGTTGTCGAGGACTGGCTTCAAGTTGCCCGCAGTCTCAGCTCCGTCACTAATGAGGACGATGCGGCCGCGCGTGTCCTCCGGCAGCATGGCAGCTGCGAGGGACAGGCTTTGCTCGATGTTGGTGGCATCGGGACTGATGCGAGAGTTAAGGATAATGCTCCCGCCTTCCAGCGGGAACGACTCGCGCGGCGGCAACTCGACGGCGGCGTTGGCGGCAAACGTCACGAGGCCCGCTTCGTCCTCCTCGGGCTTCTGGCTGACGACCTTGGCGATGTACTCGGCCCCCTTCTCGGAAGCGTCCCGTCCGATCGAGTCAGAGCTGTCGAGAGCAAACACCACCGACAATCGATCGGTCGACCGCACCGAGCGCGGCTCGGCCAGCAGGGCCAGGAACAGACCCAAGAGCAGCATTCGAACCACCAGCGCCGAATTCGCCCGGCCCCGCGCCAGCCCGTGATACCCGTTGCGGTGCATCCACCACACCCACACCGCCAGCGGAGTTAAAGCGAACGCCCACGGACGCAGGAACTGCATCACATGGTTCCGCTGAAGCAACCACATCCCCAGCAGATAAGCTGCGATAGTCAACGTAATGCCGATGCCATCCACCCACCTGAGCGGGGTGCGCGGAGCGGGGAACAGACTCTTCATCCAGCGACGCAGAGTGTTCACAGCCGTCCTCCTGGCAACGTCAATTGCACGATCCGGCGGTTCCCGGTGTCCGCAATGAACAGCCGGTTGTCCTCCGACACCGCCAAGGCCCACGGCGTCCACAGCTCATGATGGCCGCGTCCTTCGTGACCGAACTGAGCCACCAGCTTGCCATGCGGGTTGGCGACGCTCACGCGACACGCCCCGTACTCGACGAAGAAGAACTGGCCATGCGGGCTGAGGGCGATGTCGTAAGGATAGTAGAGTCCGCCCTGCTCTGCCCAGTCGAGAACCTCCAGTGACTGGCCCTGGTCGTTGAAGACCTGCACGCGGCTGTTGATGGCGTCGGCGACGTAGATCTTGGAATCGAGCCAGACCATCCCGCTGGGGCGTTGGAATTTGCCGGTCTCGGTGCCGAGACCGCCGAACTCGAGGACAAACTTCCCATCGGGGGCGAACTTCTGAATGCGGTCACTGCCGCCGTACTCGGCGACGTACAGGAAGCCGCTGGGGTCTTGCATGAGGTCGACGGGATAGGTGAACTCACCGGGTTTTTCACCTTGGCTGCCGAACATGCTGAGGAGTTCGCCCTGCTTCGAGAAGAACACAACGCGGTGGTAGTGCGTGTCGGCAATGGCGACCCGCCCATCTTGCAGGACACGAATCCCCTCGGGTTTGCCGACGCTCGACTCGGGCATGCTCCATTGGCGGATGAGTTTGTTCTTCACGTCATAGACCAGGATGCGGCCCGAGTCATCGAGGACGTAGAGTTCGCGGTCCTTCGAGACCGTGAGCGCGCGCGGAGCGGGCATGCGCTTGCCATCGACGGGGATGCGAATGATCGTCGAGTCGACAACCGGCATCTCCGCCGCCCCGGAACTGCCGAGGCAACCCGACTGCCACAGGCACAGCGCCACCGCGCACACCAGCGCGAGGATGCGGAGCGAGACCCGCTGACCAGTGACGAGCAACGGGCGCGGGGGGCGGTGATAGACCGTCTGTATGGTTCCTGTGGCGAGTTGGGTCAGTTCGACCTCGGCGAGGTGCCCGCCAAACCGCTCGGACTCGACACGGTACGGGCCGGTCTCTTCGGGGATGATCTGCAACCGCTCGGGGCGGACTGGTTGTAGGACGGGCCCACTAGGCCCGTCCCGCTGGGGCGTGCCGGTCGGGAGGGCGAGGCTCCCGCCGAGCCGCTCTCGTGGGTGGACGTTGACACCGGTAAGCGGCTCAGCAGGAGCTTCGCCCTCCCGCGGCAACCAATTGCACGGCCCCAGGAACCTCGCGATCGCCGGACTGGCGGGCCGCTCGTACAACTCCTCGACTGGACCAGACCAGACCAGTTGGCCCTCATCAAGACACAGGCACCACTCCGCTTCCGATAACACCCGGTCCGGGGCATGCGTCGAGAACACCAGACTCGCCCCCGTCTCGGCGACCTCTTCGCGCAGCACTTGCCAGCACTGGTCTCGCAGTGCGGTGTCAACATGCTCCAGCGGCTCATCCAGGACCAAACACCTCGGCTCAGCTGCCAACGCACGGGCCACCGAGAGCCGCGAACATTCTCCCTGCGACAGGCTCGCCGGATAGGCCGAGCATAAAGCCTCCAGACCAAACCCGGAGAGCAGGCGTTCCAGCCGAGCCTCATCCAGACTGGGCGAGACGGCCACGAGATGCTCACGAACCGTGAGGTGTGGCCACAGGCCATAATCCGGCGGAGACCAGAACAACTCCGGGAGCGACCGGGAGGGCGAGGCTCCTGCCGAGCCGAGAGCCACAACTGACGTGGCCTCCTGCTTCTCGGGTGACAGAGGCCGTCTGCCTGTCACTCGGCCCTCACTCGGAGCCTCATACCCCACCAGCAAATGCAAGAGCGAGGTCTTCCCCGACCCACTGGCCCCAAGAACGGCCACGCGTCCCGCCGGGATCTCCACGGAGACCCGGTCTAGCCGTGGACGACCACGGCCAAAGAGTGTCACGTTGTGGAGGGTCCAGAGCATGGGGAGTGTGAGTGTGAGGGGGAATTCAAAGCACGAAATTCGAAACGGGCGAAGTCATGTCGGGTGGGACAAGCCGCTTTGGGCGCTGGCCCTCCATCCGGGGGTAACGTCTAACATGGTGAGCCAGTACTCCAAAGCGAGATTGTCCCACCCTACGCCCTCATCGCTCCTCCGTCGATAAACCATTCATCCTCATCCAGATCCCCTTTCCCACCGTCAGCAACAACACCGGCACCAGCAGCACCACCGCCAGCATCGCAGCCAGTCCAGGGATGTGGCCGTAATGCAGAAAATTGTAAAGCCGCAAGGGAGCTGGGGCCATCCCCGCTGGTCGCAAGAGCGCGGGCAGAGTCAGTTCCAAGTACGACCACCAGAATAGCAATGACAGCGTCCAGAATCGCCCCGCATCGCGAATGTGCCATAGGATCGCAGCTCCCTGTCTGCCGCGTTCGCCCGGTTGTGTCGCCAGCGACTCGGCCAGGAACACCCCGGCCTGTAGCTCGTTTCGCCTGAGCATCGCCTGCATTGCCAAAGCCCTCGGGAGGAGAAACAAGACCATCGCCACCACCAGCGGCACTGGGGAATACGACGGCTGAACCCCGATGCGTTGGCAGATTTCAAAGATTGTGAGGCCGAGGGCCAATGAGCCCAGCAACCCCGGCAGGAGGACCGCGACCCACGCTAGCCGCGCCACCGTAGGATGGGCACTCTTGCCCGTCCCCGCTGGGCGCTCATATGCCAAGGCGGGTGACATGGGACGCGAGCGATCCACCACACTGGCTGATGCGTTGTACTCGGGAGGGCGAGGCTCCTGCCGAGCCGCTTGCACGAGTGAATGTCCGCCCTCGCTCGTCTCCGGTCCCCTCTCCCCCGCAATCGATGTGGCTTTCACGCTCGACTCCACTGCGGGGGAGAGGGCTAGGGTGAGGGGGGCTACCAAGGAGCATGGCCCCCTCACCCCGGCCCTCTCCCCCACGGTCGCGTCTTCACCGCCAGTCGAGCCGATCATGGGGGAGAGGGAGCAGAATGCGGAGAACCGGTACGAATGTCCTCCCTCACCCGCGGCTCGGCGGGAGCCTCGCCCTCCCAAGCCTGGCCCTCCCGAGCCTCGCCGTCCCAGCTGATCGACACTCCACAGAATCAACCACAACCCCAGCGTGACCGTCACTCCCAGCACCAGCGCATCCCCGATCTCTTGCCACAAAGCCGACCGGAACTGAATCACCCCGGCTCCACGAAACGCTCCGATCACGAGACTCGTCGCTGGCCAGAGGACGACCAGCAGCCAAGAAACCGCCACCCAAATATTTTCCAGCAGCCCGAAGAGAGGATTCACCACGGAGGCACGAAGGCACGGAGAAGATGCCTTAGCTCGGGGCATGCCGCTCAGAGTGGCCCTCCGTGCCTCCGTGCCTCCGTGGTGAATTCCCCTTGCCTGACAGGCTGGAAGCCTATCCCACATCCAATACCCCAACACCGGCACTGTCAGTAACAACCCATACCCCACCGGCAGCACCAGAAACGGCAACACCTCCGTCAACTCCACGCCACCAGCCTGCTTCGTGAAAATCCACTCCGCCCAGCCGCGGGCCTGCATCAGCGTCGCCACCTCGACCTCTTGAAAACAGAGCAAAGCTGCGAGAGCAGCCGCAGTGAATTGACGAGGGAGTTCGCCAGCGAGCATCGCCCGCATGCGTTCTCCGAGAGGCACCTTCCGCCCCGACCGCAGGGCCAGTTTCCACAGGAACGCCCCGGATGGCCCGATGGCCGCAGGCGGGAGCCATTCCAACGCGAGAACTACGACAGGCGTCAATTGGGCGACGATGATGGCGAGGTACAGCAGTTCATTGACCAGCGGCGTTTGCACCAGAGAGAGCGACGCATTGCGGTAGGCGTACCCGACCACCAGCCCCGGCATGAAGAACGGAAGGAGGTGCAAGATGTAGGACGGACCCATTGGCCCGTCCGGACGGGCCAATGGGCCCGTGCTACGCGCCAGCCCCAGACACATCGCCCCGGCCAGCAAGCTGCGAAGGATCGACCAGGCGACGGCAGCCTCGTAGGTCATCGGGCGTATTCCGACTTGAGCCACTCCAGACAGGCCCCGGCCACGTCGGCGGCATCCGCGACGTTCCAAGACTCACTGGCCCAAGCGACCAACGGGCGGACCTCCTCGGGGATTTTCTCGGCTGCGACCTGACCGAGGGGAATCTGCCGAGCAGTCTTGGCCAGTTGCAATTCGACCTTTTCGGATAGCAGATACTCCAGCAACCGCCGAGCCTCGTCGGGGCGATCCGAACTCTGGAGCAGCGCCACGGTGTTCGGGATGCAGAGCGTCTTTCCATCGATCCGGATCGGCAGCATGTCGACCTTGTAGCCCGCATCGCGAGCAGCGAAGACATCATCGGTATCCGTCATGCCGAAGTCGCAATTCCCCCCGGCCACCATATCGCGGACCATCGCATTTCCCGCCACGAACCGGCACCCCTGCTC
>JANOKO010001450.1:0-1037 GCA_031419335.1 Planctomycetota bacterium | reverse complement strand
ACCGCGTCGATCTCTTCGCTGGTCAGCGTACGATCGGCGGCGCGGAGGGACATTGAGAAGACGTACGACTTCTTGCCCGCCGGGATATGCTTGCCTCGGTACTGGTCGACGAATCGAACTTGTTCCAGGTGTGGACCGGCGGAGCCACGAACGGTGGCTTCGAGGGTGGACCACGTGATGGCCTCGTCGAGAACCAAGTTGAGGTCGCGCGTGACCGCTGGGTTAGCGGGAAGCAGTTGACCTTGAGCCACTAACACCGCGTGGTCGATCAGGGGTTGCAAGTCGAACTCGGCAATCGTCACTGGCTCGCGGAGCTTCAGGTCTCGGACGCTGGGAGCGTTGCGATCGATCTCGCCCAGGACGCCCCAGAGAGTCGCCTTCTGCTCCGCAGAAGAGTGCTCTTTCGCGGAGCAAAAGGCGACACTCAACGACAACTCGGCCCCACGACCGGGGGTGAACTGCGCGATCGCACTCGGTTGGGCGGTGATCGTCAGGGCGGGGTTGATCGCGCGGGCCACGGCTTCGAGGACTCCCTTGACCTCGAAGAACGACCGACCGGTGATGATCGCCACGCGCAGCGGCTGGGTCGCGGAATTCGAGGGATCGCTGCCGAGGAACACGCGGGCGATCTCGTACAAATCAGCGGTCAGATTCCCCTGCCGCTCGTTCTCGCGGCGGGCGGCGAGCAGACTGGGGATGATCGTGGCGCGGGCGCGGTTGCCGAACTCACCTGCAGCTTGCGTGAGGACCAAGTCCGGCAGGCTCGCATCGCGCACGAATGTCTTGGACAACTCCTCGGTCACGAACGAGAAGGTCAGCGCCTCGTTGAACCCGGCAGCTGTGAGGACATGCTCGATCCGTTCGCGGACCCGTTCGGCGGTGGAGCGGCTGCCGGAGACGACGGGGATCGGGCGGTCTTCGGGGATGTTGTCGTAGCCGTGGATGCGGATGATCTCTTCGATGAGGTCGATCTCGCGGGTCAGGTCGCGACGCCACGACGGCGGGCGGAACTTGGCCGACTCGCTCGTGACCTTGCC
>JANOKO010001449.1:0-3362 GCA_031419335.1 Planctomycetota bacterium | reverse complement strand
CGCCCGCCGTCTGCAGGCCGAAGCCCTGGCTCTGGAAAACCAACTGAGCGACCTCGTGAATGCCGCTTACGGTCTGACTCCCGAGGAAGTCAAACTGATGTGGGACACCGCCCCGCCCCGGATGCCGATCCCCAGACCGGCGGGAGTCTGAAACGTTGAGGTCGAGCATTGAAGACCTCTTCACCGCGAGAGCGGTGGCAGCGTGTAGCCGTGGGTGAAACCCACGGATGAGGTCGCCCCCGAAGTCCAAAGCCCCGAGAGCGGCGACAGCGCCTCTGTCACCGCACTCGCGGCTTGAACCCTATGTGAGGATCGGGGGCCGTGGGCTTCGCCCACGGCTATCTGCTGCCGCCGCTTTCGCGGCTCGGGATGCGGTGGTGCGTGTGATTTCGCTCGACTCCGATGCCCTGGTGCAACGGAGAAAAATTCGGTTGCACCAGATGTTGGCGAACGGGGGCAATTTGTGTCATTTCCTGTCCTCGCATCCATGACCGCCTATGGAACGGCAAGAGACGATGAGAGCGGTTCAAACGGCGTAAAACCAAATAAAAAACCTCACTCGCAGGGTTTGCGAATGAGGCGAGTGAAGGGTGAGATACGGGGCTCGAACCCGCGACCTTCGGATCCACAATCCGACGCTCTAACCAACTGAGCTAATCCCACCATGTCAGTCTAAGGATACCCGGCGAATTCTCGACCGGCAAGCGAATCGCTCGCCTGTTCTGAATGTGTGTGCGGGGATTGGTTTCCCCGGCACAGCGGTGAACCGAGACGGCTTCAAAGGTCAATGGGTTGGTGTGGCTGGTCCAGGACGTGATTCCAAGTCTTGAATCGCTCGCAAGACCGCCTCGATACGTTCTAGAGCAGAGGCACGATCGACTCCGGGAGCCTTGAGTAGTTGGATCCACACGGCCAGTTCGTCAATCTGAACCAGGCTGCGCTGCAGGGTCACTTTAGTGGATTGCTGCATGAATTGCAGTTCCTCGATCTGTGGGGTCTGAGCTTTGGACGGATCCCGAATTGTGGTGTTCAGAGATTGCACGAGGAGGTCTGTCTCGGCCAGCCATGCCGCTCGTTCAGACCAGCGGGATTTGATGTGAGCCGCTTGCTCTGCCAGGAGGGGGATGCCCAATTCCGGGCCGGATGCCGCCAATTGGTCCAGAAGTTCACGGCCTCGCGCGATGCGTACGAGCAGACACTCTCGATCAGGAAGAGTCGGTGGGACGATTTCCTCATCGTCCACCGAGAGCAGGAGCGGAACGAACAGCGGCCAGAAGACCCAGGCTGCCAGGATCGTGGCCCAGGCCCGGCCTTTGTCCGATGAACGAGCAGCGTAGCCGATGGCCACTCCAGCTCCGATGAGCAAGTAGAGGAGCAACGTTTGGCGGAAGTCCATGATGGTGTCTTCTTGGCGAGCCGGGCTGCGTCAGCACCCGGACTCGTCGAAGTTGAACAGTCGCGCGAACAGTCCGGGGGCTGACGACACCCGGCTTGCCAGAAGGCATGCGGTTACGGCTGTAGACGTTCCCAGATCGTGAACACCATGATCGGAGAGATCACGCTGTAGCACGCGCTCCAGGCGAGGACGAGCCGACTGAGGAAGCAGGATCGGTTGTAGCGGGCCTCCATGTTCATGCGACCGGGCAGCGTGTCGGCCAGCCCCTGGAAGCCGCGATACAGAGACTGCGTGCCCCACAACCCGCCCAGGAACGGGAAGGCGAACCCGATCCACTGCACGACTCGAATCCAGTATTCCGAAAGGTCGAAAACCATGACTGTCAGACAGATCACAAAGTAGATCGGCAAGATGCCAATCAGGCCGATGGCCGCCGTGGCCTTCGATTTGAGAGAGTGGATCACCACGTCCCGCATCGTGAGCTTGATCCCGCTCAGCAGCCCGTAGAAGTACAAGCTTGGCAGGCAGATCCCCGTCGCAGCGATCAGCCCGATGGCATAAGCCACGATCAATGAGGGGGCCGTTCCATCCGTCCAGGGGGCCAGCGGGGTGGCGGCGGCGTGGAACTCAATCAGTGGCCCACCGCTGGTCAGCACCTCTCGCGGGGAGTTCAGATGCGGCGTCCAACCGGAGACTCCAATCAGCAGCCCCATCGTTACGCCGTACAGCACGAAGCCGAGAAAGGCGATGAGGAGTAGCTGGGGGATCAAGCTCGCTTGCCTCGAAGTCGACCGGATCAGCCGTTCCAGCAGCGAGTGATTCTTGAGGATCATCTCGGTGAGCGGGAGAACGCCGGTGGAGGCCGGGAGTTCCTCTACGGGAAGCGGCGTGGCCGAGGTTTCGTTGGGGATCCAGGCGTCGTCGATGGTGTCGATTCGCGTGCGGTCGAGGGTCTGTTTGAGGGAGTCGAGGGTCTTCATGATCGGCTTTCTGAATGGAAGACGTTAGGTCCGACACCACGCCACCCCGCTTGTCGGGGTGGTTCCAGCGCTTGTGCGCTACCAGTGTTCTGGAGCGTTTGGTAGCGCACAAGCGCGGGAACCACTGGGGCAAGCCCAGTGGCGGGGTTTGTCGGAGGGGGCGGACAGAACGGAATCAATTCCGTTCTACGATCCAAACTGGAACAGTCCGACGAAGTAAAACAACTCGCCGCCGGTGAGGCCGACCAGCATAATCCACCAGATGGGGGCCGTTGGTCGCTCCGGCTCCAGGCGGTGCATCACACGGGCAAAGGTGTCGGTCATGGCAATCCCCACCCCAGTGAACACCACCAGATTCACCAGCAGCACGAACCCCGGATGCGGAACAGCTGCGGTCAGAAACCAGTTGATCGGGATCGAGGCGACCATCGCCAGTCCGCCCCAACTGGTGGTGACCATCGCAGCCAGCAGCGTCGAGGACGCCTTGAGTCGGGAGCCGTTGAGGCTGTTCAGGATATAGAGGGCGGGTAGCGGCAGGCCCCACGCCACCCCGGCACAGAAGGTGCAGAGCAGCGCCTTGCGAAGCATCTGGTCGGGCCCACCCAGCAAGCCCATCGTCAGACCGTAACTCGTGGTCCCCAGCACTGCAGTTCCAAACAGTGAGGCCCAGACCCACCAGGGGTAAGCCGCCTGTCCGGAGTGCCAGCGGACGGCAAACTCCTCCGGATCGCGAAGGGCGATCTGGACGTGCTGAATGCCTTGGCGGAGTGAGCTGGTGGACATGGCAGCAATTCCTCTGTGGAACCTTCAGACCGGTGACGACGATGAACTCGCCCCCTGATCCCTTCGAGAGTCAGAACCGCAGGAGCAACTGGGGGTATAACTGGGAAAGAGGAAAGTCCGGCATCGGGGCATGGGAGTCAGCCCGCAAATTGGTATTCGTTGCCAGTCAGGGAGTCAGTAGCATTCTGTCTTCACGTGTGTCT
>JANOKO010001448.1:0-1927 GCA_031419335.1 Planctomycetota bacterium | reverse complement strand
GACGCGATGTTGTCGGTGTCGGGACAGTTGAACCCGCAGGTCGGCGGAGCACCGTATCAAGATTTCCGGACGTTCAACTTCAACTCGCAGTTCTTCGAGATGCTCGACCCCGAGACGCCGGATGCCCATCGCCGCACGATCTACCGCACTTGGATCCGCTCCGGCCGCAACTCGCTGCTCGACGCCCTCGACTGCCCCGACCCCAGCACCACTGCTCCCCGACGAGCGGTGACCACGACACCCGTGCAATCGCTTTCACTTCTGAACAATTCGTTCGTATTGCGGATGGCAGATGAAACAGCAAAGCGTCTCGAATCTGAGGAATCCGCTGGCTCAGCGGCCCGAGTCGATCGTTTGTTTCAATGGGCGTATAGTCGAAGATTGAATGCTGACGAACGGTCTGAATTGATTCAGTTTGTTGAAGCGCATGGTCTCACTTCACTCTGTCGAGTCGTATTCAACAGCAATGAGTTTGTCTACGTAGAATAGCCAATGCTATGTTGGAAATCAGTTCGGCAAGGCCATTCAGGCTGCGTCTGATGTCGCTGCCGCAGGACGGATCGACTTGGACCCCTTGGGGGTGCGGGCCTTCATCCGGAACAGACCGAAGATTTCGCCAGCGTTGAGGCTCAGGGAGGCATTCGTGTTATCCCCCTCACCGAGGACGCGACGGAACATGTCACGCTTCTCGTTCAGCACCTTGTCGATCCGCTCTTCGATCGTGTCCTTGCAGATGAACTTGCTGACGATCACCTGACTCTTGCAGCCAATGCGGTGAGCGCGGTTGATCGCCTGGTCCTCGACAGCCGGGTTCCACCAGCGGTCGTACAGGAACACATACCCCGCGAATTGGAGATTGAGTCCGACGGCCCCGGTGCCGTAGCTCATCAGGATGATGTGCGAGTCGGGATCGTTCTTGAACTTAGTCAGGATCGGCTCGCGCTTCGGGGTCGGGATCCCGCCGTGATAGACGAGGCACCCGTATGGCCGCATCCGCTCTTCGAGCCAGTCGATCGTCTTGGTCCACTGGCTAAAGAGGATCGCCTTGCCGCCGGAAGCTGCGATTTCTTCCATGTCGGCTTGGAGGCGTTCGAGCTTCGATGACTCTTGCGTGAGCGGGTCGTAGTTGGAGATTTGCTTGAGCCGCAGCACCAGTTCGAAGACATTCTGGATCGAGAGTTCGTCTCCCATGTCATTAAGCCGCATGATCCCTTCTTTTTCCGCAGCGTCGTAGGCCACGCGCTGCGCAGGGGAGAGTTCGATGATCTCATCGCGGTCGAGACGCGGCGGCAGGTCCGTCATGACGAGGTCTTTGGTCCGTCGCAGAATGAACTCTTTGCTGAGTTGCGAGAGCTGGCGAATATCGGGATTGGCCCCCGGAGGAATGACCCCCATGAACTCGAACAGTGACGACATCTCCTCGGGCCGGTTCTCGATCGGGGTGCCGGTGAGGCAGACGCTCCGCCGGCGGGGGATGCTGCGGATGGTGCGGGCGGTGAGTGAGTCGCGGTTCTTGGTGCGCTGGGCTTCGTCGAGGACCACGAGGTCGAACTGCGGGAGTGGGCAGGGGGCTTCCGGCTTTGCGAGGTTGCTGGCCTTGGCCGGTTCGCCATCGATGAACGTCTGGCACTCGACCTCGGTCCGGCGACCGAGCCCGTCGCGGAGGTTGTGGCCGTTCTTGATCGCCTCGGCAATCATCGCCTGGTAGTCGCGGACGACGACCTCATAGTTGGCCAGCAGCACATGCGCCCCCGGCATCCGCCAAGTGATATTGCGGCGATGACCATCTCCCTCGACAGTGGTGACCGGGATCTCCTCGGCCCACATCTTGAACTCACGTTGCCAGTTCGGGATCAATGGCTTCGGGCAGACGAGCAGCACGCGCCGCACTTGTCCTGCTCTGAGCAGCAGCCGCAGCGCGGTAATC
>JANOKO010001447.1:0-1584 GCA_031419335.1 Planctomycetota bacterium | reverse complement strand
TTGCCTTCGGTGATGGCGTGCGAGACAGCTTCCGGCAGCGGCCCGCTGTTGCCGATGCAGGTCGTGCAGCCATACCCCACGGTGTTGAAACCGAGGGCATTGAGCGGTGCAGTCAGCCCGGCTTTGTCGAGGTAATCGGTGACGACGCGGCTGCCGGGGGCGAGGCTGGTTTTAACCCACGGGCGGCTGGTGAGGCCCTTGGCGACGGCGTTACGGGCGACGAGTCCGGCGGCGACCATCACGCTGGGGTTGCTGGTGTTGGTGCAAGAAGTGATGGCGGCAATAATGACCGCTCCATCCGTAATCGCGGAGGGCTTCGGCCCTGGCACAGCGACTGGGGCATGTGCCGCGCTCTTGCCAAACGTCGTGGTCAGCTCCTTGTGCCATGCGGCCTTCATGTCCTTGAGGAGTACGCGGTCCTGCGGGCGTTTTGGTCCGGCCATGGATGGCTGGATCGTGGACAGATCGAGTGCCAGTTGGCTGCTGAACCTGGGTTCGGGCGAGGCGTCCGTGCGGAACAGGCCCTGCTCCTTGTAGTAGCGTTCGACGAGGTCCACTGTGTTCTTTGTGCGACCAGTCCGCTCCAGATAGCGGAGGGTTTCGGCGTCGACTGGGAAGAATCCGATCGTGGCTCCGTACTCGGGGGCCATGTTGGCGATCGTGGCCCGGTCGGCGAGGCTCATGGCGGTGAGTCCGGGGCCGTAGAACTCCACGAACTTGCCGACGACGCCATGCTTGCGGAGCGTCTGCGTCACGGTCAGCACGAGGTCAGTGGCGGTCGCTCCTTCCGGCAACTCACCGGTGATCTTGAATCCCACCACTTCAGGCAGCAGCATGTAAATCGGCTGTCCGAGCATGACCGCTTCGGCCTCGATCCCGCCGACGCCCCAGCCAACGACGCCGAGGCCGTTAATCATGGTCGTGTGGCTATCGGTGCCAACAAGCGAATCGGGATAGGCCACGCCGTTCTTGGTGAGGCAAACGGTCGCGAGGTACTCCAGGTTGACCTGATGGACAATGCCGATCGACGGCGGCACGACGCGGAAATTCTGGAAGGCCTTTTGGCCCCACTTGAGGAACTGATACCGCTCGATGTTCCGCTCGAACTCAATGTCGATGTTCCCCTGCAGCGCTCCCTCGGTCGCGAACTGGTCGACCTGCACCGAGTGGTCGATCACGAGATCGCATTGCACCAGCGGGTTGATCTTCTTGGGGTCGCCGCCCATGCGGACCATCGCCTCACGCAGTGCAGCCAGATCGACCACAGCGGGCACCCCGGTGAAGTCTTGCAACACCACGCGGCCCGGCATGAACGGGATCTCGACTTCCTTCGGCTTGGCCGCGTTCCAGCCCGCGACTTCGGCGACATGTTCCTCGTTGACGATAAACCCGTCGACGTTGCGGAGACACGCTTCGAGCAGCACCCGAATCGAGAACGGCAGCGTCTCGATTCCCTTCAACCCGGCTTCGGCGAGTTTCTGCAAACGGAAGATCGTGTAATCGCCGCTGCTGGTCTGGAGGGTTGATCGCGAACCGAAAGCGTTGCCGGTCATAGTGTTCAGGGGGTTGGATGAGCGAATTCAA
>JANOKO010001446.1:0-5974 GCA_031419335.1 Planctomycetota bacterium | reverse complement strand
CTGATCGCCAATACGGTACGAATCAGCGTTACCACATGCCCTCTTTCGCACCGCTTCCGAAACTCAAACCAGAGCAACAGCGAGGAGACCCACTCCCAGGCCACATTGATTGCCGCCCGTTGTTGACCCACACCAGTGACGATGGCCGCAGACGAGACCAGTTGGGCTGTCACCAGGGCGAGCAAGGCGGCATCGACTCGATCAAGACGCCGCAAACCTTCCCCATTCCGCCACCGCAGTCCATGCTGCGCTGCGCAATACAACAGAGTCAACAGTGCCAGCCAGAGTGTGTCTCCCTCAGTTGCGGATTCTGTGGGTAAGTACAACCTCGCACCGATCAGTCCCGACAGCCAAATCGTCGACCAATCCCGTGCCGGGGCCAATGGCTGAGCGGGAGTCGGCGGGTCGCGGCGAGCAGCCAAGGAGATCGTCTCGACAATCAGAACGAGAATGACGGGTGACTACTGTGCCGGGTCAGCGCGGAGGACTGCCAGTCCCGAATCTCGATCGGGAGTCATCGTCCACAGCCGGTCGAGATTGGTCACTTGCAGGACTTCCAGGCAGTAGTGATGTAAACCGCAAATGACAAATCGCCCCTGACGACTCTGCAACTGCTTCCACAATCGATAGAGGATCTCGATGAAGGAAGATCCAAAAAACTCGACATGTGTCAGGTCCAGCAGCACTTTGGGAATATCGGCCTCACCTGCATCATGCACCGTGCAGGCCACAGCGGGCATCACGTCTTCACCGAGATGCGCAAGATTTTCACCAAACTCGATGATGGTGACATCACCGTCCCGAAGTATTCTCGGTTTTTTCGAAAAGGACATAGTGGGCCTCTACTCCAGGAGTCGCATCAGAGTGCCATGCTAGCCGAGAGCGGTGCTGGGTCAATCGAAATCTGAAGGCCAAGATGAACATGCGTTCCGGAGTCGTGGTTCGCCCAACTACCTTTGAGGGGTGACTTTGGCCAACAGATTCACACAGGCCGCAGCAATCTCGACAGGCTCTGTCATGCGTCCCGGTCCGGTCGCTCCGCAGCTCAGCCAGCCATCGGCAGGACCAATGGTGTGCAGGCCATCGGCTTTGACCTGCTCGATATTGCGCTGTACCGAGTGCTTGATCCACATCTCGTTGTTCATGGCTGGAGCAACGAGGATCGGGCAGGTGGTGGTCAAAGCCAGCAAGCTGACGAGGTCATCCGCAGAGCCATGTGCCAGCTTGTGCAGGCAGTCCGCACTCGCTGGGGCGATGACGTACAGTTCGGCTCGGCGGGCAAGGCCGATGTGTTCGCCCTGGTGATGTTCCTGCGGGGCGAAGATGCTCACGTAGACTGGACGACCGGTGAGGGCCTCGAACGTCGCCGCCCCGATAAACTCTTGGGCAGCCTTGGTCATGACCACAGAGACGCGCGCCCCGGCCTGCACAAGCTGGCTGACAAGATCGGCGGTCTTGTAGGCCGCGATCCCTCCGGTAACGCCGATCAAGATTTCACGGCTATGCATGCTGGGTCTCCTCGGCGAATCACTTCTGAATTGTATGCACGGTGTGTCGGTATTCGAGGCTGGAAAGTCTCTGTACCCCGAAGGGGTTGCACAACATAGCCCAGAGTCGCGACGCAGGAGTACACCCTGGGACACGTGGCATCGCGGAACCCAACCCTGAAGGGGTTGTACATTCGCTCGCCCAGTGTAGAACCCGTTCAGGGTTCGTCCCCTGCGAGCCAATCCACCCAGGGTGCGCTCCTGCGTCGCGACTCTGGGCTGTGATGTATCACCCCTTCAGGGTGCAGAGGCCACTAAAGGCGGACAACGTTCTGGCGAACGTGACTACGGACCTACTTCCCGGCCCGCTTAATCCGCTCATCCAGTGTCGTCGTCGTTTCCTTCAGGACGTACTCCAGGTAGTCGTCCTGCTCGTGGATCAGTGACTGCACCGCCACATCGAGTGCCGCTTGGCTGTCGAAAAAGCTCAGCGCCCGGAGCGCTTCCAGGCGGACTCGCGGATGCTCGTCGTTCACGAGCGTCTCAAGCAACGTCAGCACGTCCGGCACGCGATCGCGCTGGTAGCACAGCACGCGTGTCGCCGCCGCTCGAGCTTTCAACTCCTTCGAGGCCAGCAGCCGCTTGAGCAGGGCCACGTCGACCACATCATGCTGCTGCTTGACCCACAGCGCTTCAAGCAGGTTGTGCTGCGTGGGGCTGTCGTCCCCTTTCTGGGCGGCGACCCACTTGTCGACAGCACTGATGACCGTCGCCGTGTCGCGCTCGCGGAGTTCGAGGCGGGCCTTCTCGCGGGTCCGGTACTCCGGCGTCTTTTGCATGTCGAGGATATCGAGCAGATGCTCGATCGACGCCCCGACGATCTGCGCGGGCTCCACCAGCGCACGCTTCTTGTGGGTCACGCGCCAAATGCGACCATGTACGTGGTCGCGGTTCGGGTCACGCAGCGAGTGCTGCATGTGACCGACCAGCGGGTTGAACCAGTCCGCGATGTACAACGCACCATCCGGTCCCAGAACGATGTCGACGGGTCGGTAGTTCGGGTCGGACGACCGAATCAGCGGCTCAACCGGGTCAGCTGCGAAGCCGGAGTACGGCTTCTCGTCCTTCTTGAACCGGTACTGCAACGTCCCCTGGAACCCAATGCAGTTATTGAGCAGATAATCCCCCTGCATGTCATCCGGGAAGTGCCGACTCGACACGATCTCGCAACCGCAAGTCGGTCGCCATTGCTTGACCAGGAACTGCTTCAGGTTGGGGTGCTTCCGAGGATGGTCGACATCCCCCGAGAACGCCGCGGCCACATAATTCGCACCGCCGGAGGCGTCGGCCACGAAGTTCTGTCCCCAGTCATCGAAGCAGTGGCCCCACGGGTTGGCAAACCCGTACGACACGTACACATCGAGCTTCTCGGTCTTCGGTTCGTAGCGGAAGACGGCGGCATTGTTGACCCGCTCGGGGCCGTAGGGGGTCTCGATCTGCGAGAAGTGGAAGGTGCCTTCATGGAAATACATCTCGCCGCCGGGACCGGTCTCGAAGGCGTGCATCGCGTGGTGCGAGTCGGCGGTGTCGAACCCGTGCAGGATGATATCGTTCGTGTCGGCGACATCGTCCCCGTCGATGTCCTTGAGGAAGTGCAGGTTCGGCTGGAGTGAGACATACGCTCCGCCATCGGCCAGCTCGATCCCGATTGGCAAGTGTAGACCCCGTGCGAAGACCGTCTGCTTATCGGCCTTCCCATCGCGGTCGGCGTCTTCGAGGATCAGAATCTTGTCATCCACCGGCGTCCCCGGCAGGTACTGCGGATAGCTCGGATTCGTCCCGACCCACAACCGCCCCTTGCGGTCAAAGGTCATGGCGACCGGATCCTTGAGGTCGGGGAACTCGACCTCGGAGGCGTACAGCGAGATCTCAAAGTCCGGCGGCAGTGTGAAGCTGGCCTTGGCCTCTTCGGGGGTGGTGAGGTGGACCTCGTTCTTGAAGTTGGTTTCGATGCTCACGAAGTCGCCGGTCCCGCTGTCGTCAATCGACTGCTTCGGCGTGCCTCCGCTGGCCGCTTGCCAAATGCGGCCATCGCGAACGGCGATCATCTTCCTCAGCTTGGCGAACTCTGCCGGGAAGTTGGTCACGCCGAACGGTGTCTTGCGCTGTCCATAGATGTAGCAGCCGTTGACCGACCGGTAATCGTAATAGAACTGCTTATTCTTCTCCTGCACCTCGGCATGGATTTTTTCGAGGTTCCCCTTGAGGGCCGGGGCGGGACCGCTGAGGGCCTCATCCATGATCGGAGCGAGAACAGCGTACCCAGCATCGTTGAGATGCACCCCGTTGATCGTCAGATACTTGCCACTCGCGCTGGACTCCGCGAAGAGCCTCTTCGTCGGCGTGAAGAGGTCAACGAACCCGACCTTGCTGGCTGCGGCAATCTTCTGCATCGTCGCCGTGTACATTTCGATGCGAGCGTTGTTCCATGTGCCCGCGAGGATCTTGCGATCGGTGCGGTCCTCATTAGCGATGGGAGAGAGCAACACCAGTCGCGGCGGGGCCTTGCCGTCGTAGCTGGTGGTGGTGGTCTTCTGGATGAATTCCGAAAGATCCTTCTCGAACTTGGCCAGCCCCTTCTCGCCGCCGAACGATTCGTTGAACCCGAAGGCGGCGATGATCACCTGCGGCTGGTGATCTTCGAGCCGATGCCCGTGGTCCTCGAACTTGTCCTGCCGAGGCCGCAACACGACTTCGTCTGCTGACCAGCCGAGGTTGCGGAACACCAGCTTGTGCCCCGGATACCGCGCATGCAGCCGCGTCTCGTAGTGCCCGAAGAACGACATCCGCTCGGCAAACGTGTTGCCGATCAGCACGACCTTGTCCCCTTGGTTCACCACCAGTGGAGTCTCGGCCCGAGCGCTACCGCTCAAGCCCAGCGACAGACCGACCAGAGCCATAACGGCGTGCAGACGCTGCATGAAGCGACTCATCATTCAGGGTGGAGCAAGGCCGAAACGCGGCCTCAAGGGAAGTTGCGATTCTGGCGTGTCTGTGAGGGGAAGTAAACGCAGCGAGACGCTGATGCACCCACTGGAAAATCCCCACTCCCCCTGCAACTGAAGACTAACATCTCCTGTTCACTGGGTCTCGATCCTCAGTATTTACTTTTCTCGGTTCAGAATGATGCCAGGAACCGCGGCTGAACTCAAAATTGTTGAGAAGAGTCGTCGTTGTGAACGTTGCCGCATCGAATGAGAGGGGGTCATTCACTTGGAAGCCCCGATTGTTTCTTCTGCGTCTTACATCAACCCCTTGCGCTTCAGTTCCGCGACTACATTTCGCACGATATCGCTGACCTCGCCCGCTTGGACGCCCCCGCTGACGACGCCGGTCGACACGGCGGGCGGTTGAATCGGGCAGCCGCCGCCGGGAGCATCCGTAAACCCGTGGCGTGAGAGCAGGCACTGGATAGTGTTTCGCAGGGTCGAGAGATCCGTCGTCTGCTTGTCGCTCAGCGGTTGCCGTCCCTTGCCGAGGTTGAATCCCCGCAAGCTCGCTCCGGCGCGGAACCCGTCCGGGAACTCCGAGTGGTAGAGCATCGCGTCGAACAGCGTGACGAGGTCGTACTGGATCAGCAGCGCCTCATCCAGTTATCTCGCCATCGACAGGTCGTACAGCATCCGCGTCATCACGGCCACGACCCCGCTCGAAGCGTTGGACCCACCGTCGCAGCCGATCAGCAGCATCGGCATCAAGGCGGCATCCCAGCCGGTCATGAAGGCGAACTCGGGACGGTTCGGGCGGACGGCCTGGATCATGCGGATCATGTTCGGCACATCGCCGGTCGAGTCCTTGATCGCGACAATCCGCTCGCACTCTTCGCTCAAACGCTGAATCGTCGGCACATCGATCGGGCTGGCAAACAGCGGGATGTTGTACAGCGTGACGTCGATCGGCGAGTTGTCGCCAATCTCTTTGAAGTAGGCGTAGACCGCTCCCGGACTGAGCTTGAAGTAGAACGGAGCCACGATGGCCACGGCCCGCATCCCCAGCGAGTGGGCGTACTCGCACGCCTTGATCGTCTCGCGCGTGTTGGCTTCGGCTGCCCCGGCCAGGATCGGCACGCGACCGGCTGTCTGGTCGGCGATGATGGCCAGGATGCGGCGGCGTTCTTCGGTGGTGAACCGCGTGAACTCGCCAGTGGAGCCGTTGGGGTACAGCCCATGGACTCCCTTGGCAATCAGCCAGTCGATGTACTGCCGCAGCACCGACTCATTGACCTCGCCCCGATCATCGAGCGGGACCAGGTTGGGGGTGTAGATGCCTTGCAGACGTTCTTTGGTGGCCATCAGTCTCGACTCGGTTCGGATGCTGTTGCCCGTGGGATAGGCTTCCAGCCTGGGCAAAGTCGCCGGACTCTCCGAGTCCGGTGGTTCGACTCCCGGCCGCTGGGACGACTCCTCACAACGGAGACGCCGCGCCAC